>CAXTNN010000045.1:0-18245 GCA_964245545.1 uncultured Acetobacteraceae bacterium
GCGAATGACGCTCAACAACTCCATGTCGATCACTCCGATAACCCCGACGGTTCCGCCGGGGACGTGGGTCAGACACGGGTCATTTCTCGATGAAAACTCAGGCCCACTTCGGGTCAGATCTCAATGCAACTCAACAGTGTCGTATCATCAACACAATTGCCGTGCCGAACAACGCTGCGCCTGTCAGCACCCAAAAGCCACCGTCAAAGCTGCCAGTTGTGTCTTTAATGTAACCCATGGCGAACGGACCGGCAAACCCGGACAGATTGCCGACTGCGTTCACCACCGCGATGCCACCTGCCGCCGCTGCCCCGGTCAGGTAGGCCGTTGGGAACGTCCACACAATTGGAAGAGCGGAGAAGATGCCCATTCCCGCAACGGTAAATGCAACGACTTTGATCAATGGATCCTCAACCAGCGTGGAACCCAGTATGCCGGCCGCAGCCACGAGCAGTGCGAACACGGCGTGCATCTTGCGCTCACGGCGCCGATCGGAATGCCGGCCATAGGCCACCATCGTGATCGCGCCCACCAAGTAAGGGATCGCCACGACGAAGCCTGTTTGTAAATTGGTGAGGCCGAATGCCTTGATGATTGTCGGAAGGAAGAAGCTGTAGCCGTAATTGGCGCCTACCAGCCCGAAGTACACCATTGACACCGCCCAAACCCGCTTGTCGGTGAGTGCCTTCCTGACCCCGTATTCATGCTGCACCAGCCTGAGCCCGTTCTCACGCGCTAGACGATCCGTGAGCCAGGTGCGCTCGTCTAGTTGCAGCCACAGCGCGTCAGCCGGCTTATCAGGGAGGTAAGAGAAGACCAGCAAAGATAGAACCACAGCAGGCAACGCTTCTAGGATGTATAGCCACTGCCATCCGGCCAAGCCAAGCACGCCATTCAAGCCGAGCAGTGCACCGGAAACCGGGGAACCGATCACCGAGGAGAGCGGAATGGCCGCCATGAACAAACCTATAATCCGGGCTCGTTCTTTCGCGGGAAACCAAAGCGTAAGATAGAAAATGATGCCGGGAAAAAAATCCGGCCTCCGCGAAGCCGAGCAGCGTGCGCACGATCCCAAAGGTCCAAGGGCCGGTAGCCACGGCCGTCACCGCTGACAGGACACCCCAGGTGAGCATGATGCGCGCGATCCATTTGCGGGCTCCGAACCGCTCCAGCAACAGGTTGGAGGGGACTTCAAACAGGAAGTAGGCCACGAAGAACGCGCCGGAACCGAGGGCAAACGCTGTTTCCGAAATGCCGAGATCACTGTCCATAGTGAGCTTGGCGAAGCTCACGTTGACTCGGTCGAGGTAGGCGACGAAGTAGCATAGGATCAGGAGTGACACGAGGCGCCATGTCACCTTGCGAACCGTCCGTATCTCAAGATCCATCTGATCCTCCCCATCAACGGCTGTTTCGCCGGTTTGCCTCAGGACGAACTTGGCAGGAGCGACGGACCGAAACCCAGCGGCCGAACGCTCCTGAGTTGGTGAAGTCGGCTGCGCGAGTTTTCTGTTTCAGTTTGGCAAGACGAGCGTTTGGACCATCACAGAACCGAAGTTGCAGCTTAGCGAGGATTAAGCGGTTTGGCCGGTCACGCTGCCCTCCGTGCTTCCATGAGACTCCCATGCGGGGCAACCTAGGTATCAAGCAGGAGGCGCTGGTCCGGCTAGGCGACAGACGTTCACGCAACTCCTCGCCGGTCGATCGGCGTGAACGCCAGGCTGTCTGGGCCGATGTAGTTGGCGGCAGGCCGGATGATCTTGCCATCAATACGCTGCTCGACGACGTGCGCGGCCCAGCCTGCAGTGCGCGCAATCACGAAGATGGGCGTGAACATCGCGGTCGGTACGCCCATCATGTGGTAGGACACGGCGCTGAACCAATCCAAATTGGCGAACATGCGCTTGGTCTCGCCCATCACCGCCTCGATGCGCTCGGCGATGCGGAACATGCGTGGCGCACCGGCCTCATCGGACAACTCCTGCGCCACTTGCTTGATCACGGCGTTGCGCGGATCTGACACGGTGTACACCGGGTGGCCAAAACCTATCACCACCTCCTTGGCGTCCAAGCGGCGACGAATGTCGCGATCCGCCTCGTCGGGCGTCGCGTAGCGCTTCTGCACCTCGAACGCCACCTCGTTCGCACCACCGTGCTTGGGTCCGCGCAAGGCGCCGATGCCGCCGGCGATGGCGGAGTACATGTCCGAACCCGTGCCGGCGATCACCCGCGCGGTGAAGGTGGACGCGTTGAACTCGTGCTCGGCATAAAGGATCAGGCTGGTGTGCATCGCCTGAATCCAGCTTTCCTTGGGGGCCGCCCCGTGCAGCAGGTGAAGGAAGTGGCCGCCGATGCTGTCGTCGTCGGTTTCCACCTCCACGCGCCGACCGTTCTGCGACCAGTGATGCCAGTAGAGCAGCATGGAGCCCATGGACGCCATAAGCCGGTCGGCGATGTCACGCGCGCCGGCCGTGCCATGGTCGTCTCTTTCCGGCAAGGCACAGCCTAGCGCGGACACGCCGGTGCGCATCACGTCCATCGGGTGCGCCGCCGCCGGCACGGTTTCCAGCATCTGCCGCACTGCAGCCGGGAGGCCGCGCAGCGCTCGCAGTTTTGCCTTGTAGGCCGTAAGTTCCGCCCGGTCGGGCAGGGTGCCGTGCACCAGCAGATGCGCGATCTCCTCGAACTCGCAGCTACGTGCCACGTCCAGGATGTCGTAGCCGCGGTAGTGCAGGTCGTTGCCGGTGCGCCCCACCGTGCACAGCGCGGTGTTGCCGGCGGTGATACCGCTCAGCGCCACGGACTTTTTCGGCTTAATGTTGGGCGTCGCTGCCTCACTCATCGCCGCTCTCTCCTCACTGTTGCCGGCCGAAAATTTCCGTATTCCCGCCGCTCCAACGTGTCGGGCGAGGGCGCGACGGTCGGCTCGGCCAGCTTGGCAAGCGCAAGCTCGGGCAGGCACTGCGCAAACTCCAACATCTGCTCAGTCACCCACCTGCTGCGGATGAAACCTCGGAGCCCGTTTCTCAACGAAGGCGGCCATGCCTTCCTCCTGGGCAGGGGTGGCGAAGGTCGCGTGAAAGACACGACGTTCGAACCGTATCCCGTCCGCAAGCATGCTCTCGTAAGCATGACCAATGACTTCTTTGACCATCATGGCAGTCGGCAACGCCATTCCGGCGATCGTTGCAGCCGTGATGAGCGCGTCATCCAGGAGTTGCGGTGCCGGCACGATCCGCGCGACCAAGCCACAGCGCTCAGCTTCCACGGCGTCCATCATACGGCCGGTCAGGCACAACTCCATCGCTTTCGCCTTGCCGATCGCCCGGGTGAGACGCTGCGAGCCGCCCATGCCTGGAATTACTCCCAGCTTGATCTCGGGCTGGCCGAACTTGGCCGTATCCGCGGCCAAGATGACATCGCACATCATCGCAAGTTCGCACCCGCCGCCTAACGCAAATCCCGACACGGCCGCGAGCGTCGGCGTACGCACCCGGCTCAGCGCATCCCAGCCGGCGAACCAGTCCGCCTCATACATTTCGGCGTAGCTTCGATGCTGCATCTCCTTGATGTCGGCACCCGCCGCGAACGCCTTCTCGGTCCCGGTCAGCAGGATGCAGCCGATCCCAGGGTCACGATCGAAGGACTCAAAAGCCGAGACGACATCCTGCATTACCTGCGTATTCAGCGCGTTCAGCGCTGTGGGACGGTTCAGGGTCACCAAGCCCACCCGGCCGCGCTGCTCGGTTAGCACCGTTTCATAAGCAGCCGTGCCGCTCATGGCGTAAGCTCCGACGCGCGGGACCGGATCGCTTCGATGATGCCGGAGAAGTCACTGCCAGAGGCACCGGCGTCGGCGAACGTGGCGTAGAGATCTCTGGCATATCGACCCAACGCTGTGTCGGCGCCTGCATCCCGTGCCGCGTCTTGTGACAGGCGCAGGTCCTTCAGCATCAGGCCGGCTGCGAAGCCGGGCTTGTAGCTGTTGTTGGCGGGTGAGGTGGGTACCGGCCCGGGCACTGGGCAATAGGTCGTTAGGGACCAGCACTGACCCGAGGAGGTGGAGGCCACATCGAACAGGGCCTGGTGCGACAGGCCGAGCTTCTCAGCCAGCACGAACGCCTCGCACACGGCGATCATAGATACGCCCAGGATCATGTTGTTGCAGATCTTGGCAGCCTGGCCAGCGCTGGGGCCGCCACAGTGGACGATGCGTTTGCCCATTGCCTCCAGCATGGGGCGGGCGCGGACGAATGCCGCGTCTTCGCCCCCCGCCATGAACGTCAGCGTGCCTGCCGCTGCACCGCCCGTGCCGCCGGACACGGGGGCATCGATGGAGGCCATGCCAGCGGCCTCAGCCGCCTCATGCGCGCGTCGGGCGCTGGCAGGATCAATGGTGGAGCAGTCGATGAACAGCGTGCCCGGCGTCGCGGCCGCCAGCAGGCCGCCTTCGTAGGCGGATACCACGTGTTGCCCGGCTGGCAGCATCGTCACCACCACATCCGCGCCCCGCGCTGCTGAAGACGCATCGTCGACCCATTCAACACCAGCTCCTTCCACCAGTCCGCGTACGCTTGGCATCAGGTCGTATCCACGCACGACGAGGCCGGCCTTCACGAGGTTCGCTGCCATGGGCGCCCCCATGTTGCCCAGGCCGATGAAGCCGATCACCGTCACGCCGAGATCCTCCTGAACGACATCCGTTGGTCCAAGTCCAACGGCCCGCTTGCTGGCGGCGTGAATGCCGCATCCACCATGGCCGCAGTCACATCTCCAAGCCGGGCCGGCCGCCAATGAGGCGACCGATCCTTGTCGATCACCGCCGCACGGACGCCCTCGACGAAGTCAGGCTGCCGCATGAAGGCCAGGGCCAAGCCGAATTCCTGATCCAGGCACGGCTCCAGCCGGCCGAGCCGGGCCGCTCGGCGCAGCGCACGCAGCGTGACCTTGAGCGAGGTGGGCGAGCGCCTCGTGATCTGCTCCGCCGCCTGCCGAGCTGCCGGATCGGCGTGGGCAGAGAGCGCCGACAGGATCTCCTCCACTGTGTCCGCCGCGAAGCATGCGCCTATCCAACCTGCCGCACCGACGTAGCAGCCGCCGGGCGGGGGCCGCGCGTGGTCGCCCAGACAGGCGCGTACCGCTTCCGCCGAACCACATCCAGTCAGTGCCGCACGCAGCTGGGGCAGCGCATCGGAAGGCACGCACACGTCCGCCAGGCCGCACAGGATCGCATCCGCCGCATCCATGGCCCCGGCGGTCAGCGCGGCATGAGTCCCGAGCTGGCCGGGTGCGCGGCCCAGCAGCCAAGTCCCACCCACGTCCGGGAAGAAGCCGATGCTGGTTTCCGGCATGGCCAGGCGGGACCGCTCCGTCACCACGCGGTGCGCTCCATGGGCCGACAGGCCGATCCCCCCTCCCATCACGAGGCCATCCATCAGCGCAACGTAAGGTTTCGGGTAGCGGGCCACGTATGCATTCAACCGGTACTCGTCCCGGAAGAACGCTTCCGGGAACGACAGGTCCCCGGCTCGCGCGGCGTCATGGAGGGCCCGCACGTCGCCCCCGGCACACAGGCCGCGGCCACCTGCCCCATCCAGCACGATCAGCCGCACCACCGGGTCATCTGCCCAGGCGAGCAGGACGGCGGCGATCTCGCGCACCATACCCAGGGTCAGCGCGTTCAGCGCCTGCGGGCGATTGAGCGTGATGCACCCGGCCCTGCCCTCGATCCGGGCGATGATGTCGCTCATCCCCGGCCGTCGCCGATCAGGCTGCGAGCGACGATCAGGCGCATAACCTCGTTGGTGCCCTCCAGGATCTGGTGCACGCGCAGGTCGCGCACGATCTTCTCGATCCCGTACTCCGCGAGGTAGCCGTAGCCGCCGTGCAGTTGCAGCGCGTCGTTGGCGATGCGGAACCCGGTGTCGGTGCTGAACCGCTTGGCCATAGCACACAGCCGGGCAGCATCGGGGGCCTGACGGTCCAGCGTGTCCGCCGCGCGCCACAGCAGGGTGCGTGCCGCTTCCAGTTCCGTCGCCATGTCGGCCAAGCGGAACTGCAAGGCCTGGAACTGGTCCAGCCTCTGCCCGAAAGCCCGGCGCTGCGCCATGTAGGCGATCGCCGCGTCCAGCGCCGCCTGCGCGCCGCCGAGCGAGCAAGCGCCGATGTTGAGCCGACCGCCATCCAGCCCGCCCATGGCGATTTTAAAGCCGAAGCCTTCCGGCCCAAGCCGGTTCCTAAGAGGCACCCGGCAACCTTCCAGGATCACTTGCCGGGTCGGCTGGGTGTTCCACCCCATCTTTTTCTCGTTAGGGCCGAACGATAGCCCCGGCGTGCCGTCCTCGACCAGGAATGCCGAAATGCCTCGGGAACCTGGCTCGCCGGTGCGTGCCATGACGATGTAGAGCTGCGCCGAACCCGCACCTGAGATGAATTGCTTCACCCCGTCCAGCACGTAGTCATCACCGTCGCGCACCGCTCGGGTACGCAGCGCCGCCGCATCCGACCCGGCACCGGGCTCCGTCAAGCAGTAGCTGCCCAGCCACTCGGCACTGCACAGCAGGGGAGCGATTTCCGCCCGCTGCCGCTCGTCGCCGTAGCGGTCCACCATCCCGGCCACCATGTTGTGGATGGAGATGTAGGCGGCCGTCGACGGGCAGCCCTCCGCCAACGCTTCCATGATGACCGCCGCCGCCAGCCGGGACAGGCTGGAACCTCCCGCCTCTTCGCGGACGTAGATGCCGCACATCCCGAGCGCCGCCGCCTGCCGGATCGCGTCCACCGGGAAGTGCTTGGCCCCGTCCCACTCGACCGCATGCGGCTTGAGCTGTTCGGCGGCGAAGCCGCGCGCCATGTCGCGGATCGCCAGCAGGTCGGCATCAAGGCCGAACCGCTCACCGGGCATCGGAACGTTCAGGTCCATGCCGCTTACGCCATCGTCGGAATGACGAAGCTGGCTTCCTTGGCGCCGGGCGCCCAGCGCTGCGTCACCGTCTTGGTCTTGGTGTAGAAGCGTACCGAGTCCGGGCCGTGCTGGTTCAGGTCGCCGAAGCCGGATCGCTTCCAGCCGCCAAAGGTGTGGTAGGCGATCGGCACCGGGATCGGCACGTTCACGCCCACCATGCCGGTGTCCACCCGGCTCAGGAAGTCGCGCGCCGTGTCGCCGTCCCGGGTGAAGATGGCGACGCCGTTGCCATACTCGTGCTCGGACGGCAGCCTGAGCGCTTGCTCGTAGTCGGGCGCACGCACGATGGACAGCACCGGGCCGAAGATCTCCTCCTTGTAGATGCGCATGTCCGGCGTCACGCGGTCGAACAGGCTGCCGCCCAGAAAGAAGCCGTTCTCGTAGCCCTGCATGCGGAAGCCGCGGCCGTCCACCAGCAGCTCCGCGCCTTCGTTCAGGCCGATGTCGATGTAGTCCAGCGCGCGTTGCCGGGCCTCGCGGGTGACCATGGGGCCGTAATCGGCCTCCTCGTCCGTGGACAGACCGACGCGCAACGCTTCTACCCGCGGCACCAGCTTGTCGACCAGCCGCTCGGCCGTGCTCTCGCCGACCGGCACCACGACCGAGATCGCCATACAGCGTTCTCCGGCCGAGCCGTAGCCTGCGCCCACCAGCGCATCCACCGCGCCGTCCATGTCGGCGTCCGGCATGATGATCATGTGGTTCTTGGCGCCGCCGAAGCATTGGGCGCGCTTCCCGTGCTTGGCCGCTTCCGCATAGATGTAGGAAGCGATCGGAGTGGAGCCGACGAAGCCCACCGCCCGGATCCGGGGCTCCTGCAGGATGGCGTCCACAGCCTCCTTGTCGCCGTTCACCACGTTCAGCACGCCCGGCGGCAGCCCGGCCTCCAGAAACAGCTCCGCCAGCATCAGCGGCACAGATGGGTTGCGCTCGGACGGCTTGAGGATGAAGGCGTTGCCGCAGGCTATGGCAGGTGCGGCCTTCCACAGCGGGATCATGGCCGGGAAGTTGAACGGGGTGATGCCGGCAACCACGCCCAGCGGCTGGCGCAGGCTGAACACGTCGATGCCGGGCCCCGCCCCCTCCGTGTGCTCGCCCTTCAGCAGGTGGGGGATGCCGGTGGCGAACTCCACCACCTCTAGGCCGCGCTGGATGTCGCCGCGGGCGTCCGGCACGGTCTTGCCGTGCTCGCCCGCCAGTGCCTGGGCCAGGCGGTCCATGTTGCGGTTGGCCAGGTCCAGGAAGCGCATCAGCACGCGCGCCCGGCGTTGGGGGTTGAACGCCGCCCATGTTCGCTGCGCCGCCTCGGCATCGTCCACGGCGGCCGCGCTCTCGGACGCACTGGCAAGCGGGACGCGGGCCTGTACCGCGCCTGTATTGGGGTCGAACACGTCCGCGAACCGGCCGGACGTGCCGGCCACCGGCTTGCCGCCGATGAAGTGTGTCAGGTTGCGCATCTCCCCACCCCTTTGTTCTAATGATTGAGGGCATCTTGCATTCGAGAAGCCGCACGAACAGGGTTAATGTTGCACTTCCTCCGAGCGTGGATCCGCATACCTTGCCCAGCTTCGAATGGAGCAGCCTATATTCCTTCCTGGCAGTCGCTCGGGCCGGCCGGCTGACCGTCGCCGCGCGGAACTTGGCCATCGACCATTCGACGCTAGGCAGACGCATGGTTGCCCTAGAACAGGCGCTCGGAACCAAGCTGTTCGACCGGCGCCCCGTTGGCTATCAGCTCACCGAGCATGGCGAGCGGCTCTTCGAACTGGCGCAGGAGATGGAGAGCAGCGCCCTCGCGATCGAGGCCGAGCTTGCCGGCACCAGCCTCCAGGTCGCGGGCACCCTGCGGGTCGGCGCACCCGATGGTTTCGGCACGATGTTCCTGGCCGGCCGCCTCAGCGATTTCTCCCGGCAGCACGGCGCGCTTGATCTTCAGCTCGTTACCTTGCCCAGGGTGTTCAACCTGTCCAAGCGGGAGGCGGACCTAGCCATCGGGCTGACTCGGCCGGTCGAAGGCCGGTTGCACGCGCGCAAGCTCACGGACTACGAATTGGGGCTGTATGCCAGCCACTCCTATCTCACCGGTAACCCGCCCGTGCTCGACGTTGGCGATCTCAAGGCGCATCGGGCCGTCGGCTACATCGCCGACATGATCTACAGCCCCGAGTTGGACTACCTTCCGCTGGTGTCACGCGACCTCCGCCCGGGCTTCACGAGCTCCAACCTGCTGGCGCAGTTCCAGGCGACGGTCGCGGGTGCAGGCCTGTGCGTGCTGCCCTGCTTCATGGCCGACACGGAACGGCGGCTACAGCGTGTGCTTGCCGGCCCCGTGTCGCTGCTACGCCAGTTCTGGCTGATCACGCACTCGGACATGCTCGGCCTCGCCCGGGTCCGGGCGGCGTCCGCCTTCATCGCGGCTGAGGTCGCCATGTCACGAGCGCTGTTCCTGCCGCCCCGCCCGTGATGCTAGACGGTCGCGTCCGACTGCGCCGGAAGGTCTACGGGGCTCTTTGAAGCGACTCCATGAACGAACGTAGCATATCACTCCACTTCCCGGCATCGATGCCGGATGCAAGATGACCGTACGAGCTGTCTATTTCGGCGTAAACCGCATCGATGCCGGCCGATCTCAGCAGAGGCATCACCTCGGCCGCCAAGGACGGCGGGAAGGCGGCGTCGGTGCGTGACAAGACATAAAGCACCTTCGCCCGGATGCGGCTGAGGCCCGGCGTCGCGTCGAACCTTTGCAGGGCGTCGCCGAGCACGAGAAGGGAGTGCGGATCGAACGACTCCGCCCAATCCCCTGCCAGGCGCTCGATTTCCCGCCTACGGGCCGCGGGCTCTGGAAAACCTTCAAGTAGAAGGGCCTCCAACCCGTAATCCAGGAGAGTCTTTCGGCGGAGCGCCGTCATGGTCTGCTTCATCCCGCCCGTGCCGTGGATTTCGCCGCCGTTCCACTCCGGGTCGGTGGAGAACTGCTGTCGCAGCCGCTGCGGGTCGAACCCCTTAGGCGGGCGGAGGCCCGTGACGACCGGCACCAGCCCCTGTACGAAGTCCGGGAACTCGATGCCCCAGGCAAAAGCCTGGTAGCCGCCATATGAAGGACCGACGACTGCCAGCAGGCCCTTGACGCCCAGGTGGTCGACCAGCCGCTTTTGCGCCATGACCATGTCCTTCAACGTGATCGGCGGGAAGTCGACGCCGTATGGGCGGCCGGTCGCAGGGTTCCGGCTCCGCGGGGCCGTGGAGCCGAAGCTTGACCCGAGCACGTTGCTGCTGACGACGAAGTCGCGGTCCGTGTCGATCGCTTTCCCCGGACCGACCAACTCGCTCCACGACCCTTCCGAGGCAGAAGAGCCACCCTCAGCGAAGCGGTGGCTGCTCGTGTAGCCATGTGTCAGGAGGACGGCGTTTCTGCCGTCCCGGGCCAGGGATCCATAGGTCACGTAGGTTAGCTCGGCGGACCGAAGCACGCCGCCTAGCTCAAGCTCGAGGTCCCCGATCCCGGTCGTGGCGGAGTTACCCTGGTGAGAAGCACTCATTCGGTCCTCACGCTTTCCGCAGGTTCCAGAACAGCGGGATGCCTTGCGTCAGCACGCCGGACACGGCGCGCCGGTAGATGGTGGGTTGCCGGAACTGCCCGAGCGGAATGTAGGGCACCGACAGGAAGGCTTGCTGCTCGATGCGGGACGCAAGGTCGCGGCGCGCCGCATCGGTGGGAGCGGTCAGGAACTCACGACGCAGCTCCTGGAGTGCAGGGTCGGTCGGCCAGCCTGGCCAGGCCGCCTTGCCATCCGCCCGCAGCGCGATGTGGGTTGCCGGGTTGCTGAACTGGGCGCTCTCACCATAGGAGACGAAGGCGCTCCAGCCGCCGTTCGTGACCGGCTCCATGGAGGTGCGGCGGGCAATCATGGTCGCGATGTCCATGACCGCCAGCTCGCTGTTGATCCCGATCTGCTTGAACAGCGCGTCCGCCACCGCGCAGCAGCCGCTGACGACGGGGTTGTCGGACGGTGCCAGGATCACCGCCTTTGTCCCGTCATAACCGCTGGCACGCACGGCGTTGCGGGCTGCTTCCAGGTTCCCGGTCATCATCCCGGACCCGGTGCCAATAGAGAAAGGCGTACCGCACGGCAGGAAAGACTTGCAGGTGCTGGTGTAGCTGTCGTCGCCCACGGCGGCCTGGAGGAAGGCAGCCTGATCGACTGCGCCCAGCACCGCCCGGCGCAACACCACGGAGTTGAAGGGCGGCTGCAGCTGGTTCAAGCGCAGGAGGATGGGGTAGCCGGCCGGGTCCAGCGTCGTCAGCACGACGTTAGGATCCTTGGCCACCAAGGGGATCAGGTCGGCGGGAGCGGTCTCGTACCAGTCGGCGGCGCCGGTCTGCAGCGAACTGACGGCCGTGCTCACGTCTGGAACGATGTCCCACTCGACCCGATCGACATGCACGCTCTTCCCGCCTGCCGTGCCGTTTGCGGGCTCGGACCGGGGATTATACCGATCGAACCGCTCGTAGGCCACGTGGCTGCCCTGGACCCACTCGTCGGGCAGGAAGCGGAATGGCCCCGATCCGATCGTGCTTGTGATCCTGGTGTTCGGATCGGTCTGCGCGACGTGCTCCGGCATCATGAAGGGAGCTGGCGAGCTCAGTTGCCCCAAGGACGCGATCAGCCAGGGTGCCGGCGCCTTCAGCCGGAACTGGATGGTCCGGTCGTCAGGCGCCGAAAGCTCATCGAGCAGCGTCAGGAGCACCTGTCCGAGCCCGTCGCGCGCCGCCCAGCGGCGGATGCTCGCGGTGCAGTCTCGCCCCAGCACCGGAGTGCCGTCATGAAAGACCAGGCCTCCGCGCAACCGTATGGTCACGGTCGCCGCATCTTCGGAAACGGAGAAGCTTTCGGCCATTTGCGGACGGACGGCGAAGCCGCTGTCGATGCCGAAGAGCTTGTCGTACACCAGATAGCCGTGGTTGCGGACTGCGGTCGAAGTTGTCCAGATCGGGTCTATTCCGGTTAGGTCCGAAATCGGTATGAACTTCAGCACGCTCCTTGGCTGCGCGACTGCGGGGCGCGCAATGGCCAGGGCAGATGGGACGCTGGTTGAAAGCAAAGTCCGTCGCGTGAGTTGCATTGGAGTCCTCCCTCCAAACTCCTGCCGTCCCGGTCACAAATCGTGAGGCCTGACGGCAAACGCTTCGTGGCAGCGTTAGGCAATCAGTTCAGGAAGAACTTACCCGGGTTCATGATCCCGCGTGGATCGAGCGCCGTCTTGATCTGGCGCATCACTCCGAGAAAATCCGGACCGTGGTCCTGTTCCATGAACTCGCGCTTGCCGATCCCGATGCCGTGCTCGCCGCTGCACGACCCGCCCAGCGCCATGGCCCTGGCGACGATCTTGCGGTCCAGGGCCCAGGCCTGCTCGGTGCCGTCTACGTCGTGCGGGACCAGGATGATCGTGTGGAAGTTGCCGTCGCCTACATGGCCGACGATGGGTGCCGTGAGGCCGGACTGCATGATGTCCGCTTTGGCGCCCACGACCAGGTCGGCCAGCCGAGAGATCGGTACGACCGCGTCGGTCACGATGCCGCGGTGGCCCGGCTGCAGCGCCAGGGCGGCCCAATAGGCGTCGTGGCGAGCCTTCCACAAACGGTTCCGCTCCGTGGAGTCGGTGGCCCACTGGAAGGCGCTTGCGCCATACCCGGCGGTGATCTCGTCCGCCATCGCGGCCTGCTCGGACACGCCAGCCTTGGAGCCATGGAACTCCAGCAGGAGGGTCGGCTTCGCGCCATAGCCTTGCAGCTGCGAGTAGGCGATGCAGCCGGCCATCTGCACGTCATCCAACAATTCGATGCGGGCAACGGGGATCCCGGCCTGCAGGATGGCGATGACCGACTCTACGGCGCCGGCCAGGTCGTCGAACTGACAGATGGCAGCACTCATTGCTTCCGGGATGCCCTGTAAGCGAAGCTGGATCTCGGTGATGACGCCGAGCGTTCCTTCCGACCCGATCAGCAGGTGGGTGAGGTCGTACCCGGTCGCGGCCTTGCGGACCCGCCCGCCCGTCTCGATCAGGCGGCCATCTGGAAGAGCGACCTGTAAGCTCAGCACGTTCTCCCGGATGGTTCCATACCGGACGGCAGCGGTACCGCTTGCCCGCGTTGCGCACATCCCCCCGATCGTGCATTCGCTGCCGGGATCCACGGGAAAGAACAGGCCCGAGTCGCGAAGGTGCTCGTTAAGCTGCTGCCGGGTCACCCCTGCTTCGATCCGGCAATCCATGTCCTCAGCGTTCACCTGAAGCACGCGGTTCATGCGCGAAAGGTCGAGGCTGATGCCGTTGCGTACCGGGGTGACGTGCCCTTCCAGCGACGTGCCGGCGCCGAACGGCGTGACGGGCACATGGTGCTCGTGGCAAAGGTGCAACAGGCGGGCTGCCTCTTCCCCGCTCTGGATGAAGGCCACCGCGTCGGGAAGGATCGGCGGCTGGTTGTCCTCCCCGTGGCTGTGCTGCTCACGCAGCGCGGCATTCGTGCTCAGGCGCTCGCCAAGGAAGCCGCGGGCGAGCGCGATGACGGAGTCGACTGGATCGGCCAAAACATTTACTCCCCAGTGCTGGTCTTGCTTGGCGGCTCACCCCTCCGCCCGGCGGAGGGTGAGCCGCAGGTCCTCACAGGCATGGAGCGGCTGCGGACATCGAAAGTCCGCGCTGCGGCTGAGACGCTACCGCTCTTCTGCGCATCAAACGTGGATGGCCGGTCCGACCGCCCGCATGGCAGCCTCGTGGACGGCTTCGCTCAGGGTCGGATGCACGTGGATCGTCGCGGCGACATCCTCGGCGACAGACGCCATCTCCACCGCGAGCGTGAACTCGCCCGACAGTTCCGAGACATGTGCGCCGACTGCCTGGATGCCGACGATGCGGTGGTCGTCGCGCCGTGCGACCACGCGGACGAAGCCGCTGTCGTCGTCCAGCGTCATCGCACGTCCATTCGCCGAGAAGGGAAAGGTCCCCACCACCACGTCGAGCCCGTTCGCCTTGGCCTGGTCCGGGAGCAGGCCAACGCTGACGATCTCCGGGTCCGTGAAGCAGACTGCAGGGATGGCGGCCGGACGCCAGGTCCGGCGGTGCCCGGCGATGATCTCGGCCACCATCTCGCCCTGCGCCGAGGCCTTGTGCGCCAGCATCGGCTCCCCGACCAGGTCGCCGATCGCCCAAACGTCGCGCATGGATGTCCGGCATTGGTCGTCGACGGCGATGAAGCCGCCCGCCGTGTCAACCGCCATGGCCTCAAGGCCCCAGCCCTCCAGGTTGGCGCGGCGCCCGACCGTGACCAGCACCCGCGAGGCCGGCAGGGCCACCGTACCGCCGTCGCGAAGTTCGACGACAAGGGCAGCCTCGTCCGCCGCCTGATCGAGGCGACGTGCACGGGCGCCAAGGTGGACCTCAACGCCTGCTTGTTCGAGGTGGCGCTGCACCGGTTCGACCAGCTGCTTATCGTAGTGCGGCAGGAGGCGGTCCTGCGCCTCGACGATGGTAACAGCCGATCCCAGCTTGCGGAACGCCGTTCCCAGTTCCACGCCGATATAGCCGCCGCCGACGATGACCAGCCTTTCCGGCAGCGCCTGGAGGGAGAGTGCCTCCGACGACGAGATGACGGGACCCCCGAACGGCAGGAACGGCAGCCCTGCCGGCAGCGACCCGTTCGCGAGCACGACATGCTCGGCCGTGACCGTGACATCCCCCGCGGCGCCGCTGACCCTGCACGTCTTGGCGTCGGAGAACACGGCGTCACCGCGCACGACGGACACGTTTGCCTTCCGCAGCAGGCTTCCCACACCGTTGTCCAGACGTTGCACAATCTCATCCTTCCAGGCGATCATGTGCGGCATGTCCAGCACCGGCGGCACTGGGAGCCGTATGCCGAGATGGCCGGCGCCGGTCGACCGGATCATGGCGTGGAACTGCGCGGCCGCGTGGATCAGTGCCTTGGACGGGATGCAGCCCCGGATGAGGCAGGTGCCGCCCAACCGGTCGCGCTCCACCAGCACGGTGTCCAGCCCGAGCTGCCCGGCCCGGATCGCCGCGACGTAGCCGCCTGGCCCGCCGCCGACCACCAGCACCTTCGCCTTGCGGGACTGGGTCATGCGGGCTCCACGAACAGCATGGCCGGCGTTTCCAGCATCTGCCGGACTGACCGAATGAAGCTGGCGGCATCCCAGCCGTCCACCACGCGGTGATCGAACGAGGACGATAGGTTCATCATGCTCCGGACCACGACCTGTTTGTCGCGCACCACCGGGCGGTCAACGATCTTGTTCACCCCGATAATGGCCACCTCCGGCTGGTTGATGATCGGCGTGGTGGCAATGCCGCCCAGGGTGCCCAGGCTGGTAAGGGTGATGGTGGAGCCCGACAGTTCCGCCCGGCTCGCCTTGCCCGCCCGGGCAAGGTCCGACAGGCGGGCCAGCTCGGCCGCCATTTCCCAGAGGGACAGAGCCTCCACATGGCGAAGCACGGTCACGACCAGGCCGTTCGCCGTTTGGGTCGCGATGCCGGCGTGGAGGGCGGCGTAACGGTGTATCACCCCGGCCGTGTCGTCGAACAGGGCGTTGATCATTGGAAAGCCCGGCATCACCGCCGCGATCGCGCGAAGAAGGAACGGCAGCAACGTCAATTTCGGCCGCTGACCTGCGTGGCGGGCGTTCAGCGCGGTCCGCAGCTCCTCCAGCGCGGTCACGTCCACTTCCTCGATGTAGGAGAAGTGCGGCACCCGGCGCTTGGTGTCCTGCATGCGTTCGGCAATGGTGCGGCGCAGGCCGACCACCGGCACATCCTCGACCGCCGTGCGCCGGGTGGCGCCAGGCCAGGTGCGGCTGCCACCATCGGCGTAGGCCTGCAGGTCGTCTTCGGTGATGCGCCCGCCGGGCCCCGTGCCGGCGACGTACTGCAACTCGATCCCAAGCTCGTGCGCGCGGCGTCTCGTGGAAGGGGCGGCCAGCGGTGGCGAACCGAAGGTCCGGGCGGGAACTGCCGTGGCAGCCAGTGGCCGAGCAGGTGCCGGGGAAGGTGGCGGCGGCGCCGACGGTGCCGGCGGAGGTGCCGTCATCACCGGGGAAGGGGAAGCGGTGCGCGCCTCGGATGCTGGCACGGTGGCGTTGCCGCTGCCTTCCACGTCAAGGATCACCAGTTCAGACCCGGTTGCGCGTTTCTCCCCCTTCGCCCCGTTCAGCTCCAGCACCGTGCCGCTCACCGGCGAGGTGATCTCCACCGTCGCCTTGTCCGTCATCATGTCCACTAGCGGGTCGTCTTCCTGCACCGCGGCGCCGACCGCGACGTGCCAGTCGCCGATCTCCGCCTCCGCGATGCCCTCGCCCACGTCGGGCAGGCGAAACACGTACCGGCCCATCAGCGCGCCGCCACCGTTGCACGCAGCGCTTCGGCCACGCGGGCCGGCCCTGGGAAGTAGTGCCATTCCAGCGCGTGCGGGTAGGGCGTGTCCCAGCCGGTCACGCGCGCGACCGGCGCCCGCAGGGAATAGAAGCAGTGCTCCTGTACCAGCGCCGCCAGTTCCGCGCCGAACCCCCCCGTCAGCGTCGCCTCGTGGACCACCACGCAGCGCCCCGTGCGCCGGACGGAGTTGGTGATCGCGTCCAGGTCGAGGGGCACCAGCGTGCGCAGGTCGATCACCTCCGCATCGGTGCCGCTCTCCGCCGCGGCGGCAAGCGCCACGTGAACCATGGTGCCGTAGGCCAGCACGGTCACGTCGCTGCCGGGCCGCACCACGGAGGCCTGGCCGAGCGGCACCCGGTAGTACTCGGCGGACACCTCGCTCGCGGGATGCGCCGACCAGGGCGTGGCGGGCCGGTCGTGGTGACCGTCGAACGGGCCGTTGTACAGGCGCTTAGGCTCGAAGAAAATCACGGGGTCGTCGTCCTCGATCGCGCTGATTAGCAATCCCTTCGCGTCGTATGGATTGGAGGGCATGACCGTCTTCAGCCCGCAGACGTGGGTGAAGATTGCCTCCGGGCTCTGGCTGTGGGTCTGGCCGCCGTAGATGCCGCCGCCGCACGGAGTGCGCACCGTGATAGGCGCGGAGAACTCGCCCCCAGACCGATGCCGCAGCCGTGCGGCCTCCGAGATCAGCTGGTCGGTCGCCGGATAGATGTAGTCGGCGAATTGAATCTCTACGACCGGGCGCAGCCCATACGCCCCCATGCCGACGGCGGTGGCGAGGATACCCCCCTCCGCGATCGGTGTATCGAAAGCGCGGGTGTGACCATACTTGCGCTGCAGCCCCTCGGTGCAGCGGAACACCCCGCCGAAATAGCCTACGTCCTCGCCAAACAGCACCACGTCCGGGTCACGGGCCATGCAGTTGTCCAGCGCAGAGTTGATCGCCTGCACCATGGTCATCGTCGCCATGCTTTCAGTACCCCGCCTGCTGCCGCTGCCGCCGCAGGTGGGGCGGCATGTCCTTGAACACGTCGTCGAACATGCTGGCCGGGCTGTGGCCGGGCCCCTCCGCCAGCGTGCCAAAGGACTGCGCTTCCCGGTCCGCGGCGCGCACCTGCTCCGCCGCCTCCGCTTCCGCAGCAGCATGGTGGGCGTCGTCCCACTCTCCCAATACTGTCAGATGCTGGCGCAGGCGGGCCACCGGCTCGCCCAACGGCCAAGCCGCGGCCTCGTCCGAGGGGCGATACTTGCTGGGATCGTCGGAAGTGGAGTGCGCGGCGGCACGGTAGCTTACCAGTTCGATCAGCGTGGGGCCGCCGTTGCCGCGCGCCCGGTCGGCCGCCCAGCGGGTGGCGGCATACACGGCCAGCAGGTCGTTGCCGTCCACCCGCAGGCCCGGGATGCCGTAGCCTAGGGCACGGGCGGCAAAGGTTGCCTGCTCGGCCCCCGCGATCCCGGCGAAGGAGGAGATCGCCCACTGGTTGTTGACCACGTTCAGCACTACGGGCGCGCGAAACACGGTGGCGAAGGTCAGCGCGTGGTGGAAGTCCGCCTCCGCCGTCGCACCTTCGCCGATCCAAGCGGCGGCGATGCGCGTGTCGTTCTTGCATGCGGCGGCCATGGCCCAGCCGACGGCCTGGCTAAACTGCGTGCCGAGATTGCCGGAGATCGAGAAGAACCCGGCCTGCTTGCTGGAATAGAACACCGGCATCTGCCGGCCTTTCAGCCGATCGCGGCTGTTGGAGTAGACTTGACACATCATGTCCACCAGCGGCCAGTCGCGCGCGACCAGCAGGCCCTGCTGTCGGTAGGTCGGGAACAGCATGTCGTC
>CAXTNN010000046.1:0-17687 GCA_964245545.1 uncultured Acetobacteraceae bacterium
GTTGCGGTCGGCCATCCTAGCGTGCTCCTTAAACGGCATACGGTTCAGCGTCGGCGTGTTTGAAGTCGAGGCCCCAGCCGGGCCGGTTGCCGTCGGGGGCAATGCTGCCATCCCGCGGCACGGGGGCGCCGTCGAACAGCATGCCCTCGATGCGGACGTGGTCGTGGAACCACTCCAAATGGCGGAAGCGCGGCGCCGCGCAGCCGAGATGGCGGTGCAGCGCGGGCGCGCAGTGCGCGGAGAGGTCGGTGTGGAACGCCTCGCACAAGGCGGCCGCGTGCAGGAACCCGGTGACGCCGCCGCACCTCGTCGCATCCGCCTGTTGCACGTCCACGGCGCCATGCTCCAGCATGCGGCGGACGTCATCGAGCTGGTAGCAATACTCGCCGGCCGCGACATCCATCGGCGCGGGGGCATGGTCCCGCACCCGGCGCAGGCCGGCGAGGTCGTCCGACGAGACGGGCTCCTCGAACCAGCGGACGTCCTGCTCCGCGGCGAACTCCCGCGCGAAAGCGATCGCCTGCTTGACGGCATAGGCGCCGTTGGCGTCGACGAACAGGTCTGCCCCGCCGATGGCGGCCTTGGCGGCGCGCACCCGCGCCGGGTCGCGGTCGGGGTGAGTGCCGATCTTCATCTTCACCGCCTGGCAACCCTCCCGGTCCACCCATCCGGCGAGTTGCGAACAGAGCTGTCGGTCGTCGTAGCTGGTAAAACCGCCGCTGCCGTAGATGCGAACGCCGTCGCGATAGCGGCCGAGCAAGGTGGCCAGCGGCAGCCCCAGCAGCTTGGCCTTAAGGTCCCATAATGCCGTATCGACGGCGGAGATGGCGGTGGCGCACAGGCCGGACTGCCCCAAGTTGCGCACGGCGCGCAGCATGGCTTGCCAGGCGCCAGGCGGGTCCATGGCACTCCGCCCCTGCACGACGCCGGCCAGCTTGCCGGTCACCAACGCTGCCGCCGCCGGGTCGGCATAGGTGTAGCCTATACCCTGCATGCCGCCGGCCTGCGCAAAGGCGACAATGATGGTGGTCCTGTCCCACGCGGCCGTGCCGTCTGCCTCGGGCGCATCGGTGGGGATGGTGTAGGCGCGTGCCTGCACCGCCTCCAAAAAGGCGTCGGGACGCAAGGTCAGCTCTGGCCGGGCAACACGCTCGCCAGCACCTGCTTGACGCTTTGCTTGACCACGCTGCCGAGCTCCGGCTCCGTGCGCATCATCGTCAGGAAGTTCTTCGCGTCCTTGAAGGTGATGTGCGGCGGCAGCGGCGGCACGTTGGGATCGGCATAGACGTTCATGATCACCGGCCGGTCGGCGTTGAACGCCTCGTCCCAGGCGGCGCCCAACTGGTCGGGGTGGCGCACCACGATGCCCTTGAGGCCGAGCAGCTCGGCATAGGCGTGATAGGCGAAGTCGGGAATGGACTGGGTCGACTCGGTCTTGCCTTGGCCCAGTTGCACCCGTTCCTCCCAGGTCACCTGATTGAGGTCCTGGTTGTTCAAGACCATGACGATCAGCTTCGGATTAGACCACTGCTTCCAGTATTTGGAGATGGTGATCATCACGTTGAGCCCGTTCATCTGCATGGCGCCGTCGCCGATGAAGGCCAGCACCACGCGTTCGGGAAACGCCATCTTGGCCGCCACCGCATACGGGGTTGCCGCCCCCAGCGAGGCCAGGCTGCCGGAGAGCGAGCCCATCATGCCGCGGCGCATCTTGATGTCGCGGCCATACCAGTTGGCGACCGAGCCGCTGTCGCCGGTCATGATGACGTTTTCAGGCAGGCGCTTGGAGCATTCCCAGAACACGAGCTGCGGGTTGATCGGCTCGGCCTTGACCATCGCGCGCTCTTCCAGAGTGTGCCACCACTTGGCCACGTCCTGCTCGATCTCGCGCCGCCAACTGCCGGCCTGCTTCTGCTCGAGCATCGGCAGCAACGCGCGCAAGGCGGTGGCGCTGTCGCCGGTCATGTTGACTTCCATCGGGTAGCGCAGGCTGAGCCGGGTGGGGTCGAGGTCAATCTGCACCGCGCGCGCCGTGCCCGGCTTGGGCAAGAACTCGCTGTAGGGGAAGGACGAGCCGACCACGAGCAGCGTGTCGCAATCCTGCATCATGTTCCAGGATGGTGCGCTGCCAAGCAGCCCGATGCCGCCGGTGACCCAAGGCAGGTCATCGGGCAGCGCCGCCTTGCCCAGCAGCGCCTTGGCGCACCCGGCCTGGAGCCGGTCGGCCACTGCGATCAACTCGTCGGTCGCCGCGAGCGCGCCGGAGCCCACCAGCATCGCCACCTTCTTGCCGGCGTTCAGCACCGCGGCCGCCTGCCGCAGCAACGCCTCGTCCGGCAGCAGGGCAGGGCCGGCATAGCCCACGCCGGTATGCGTCGTGCCGTGGATGAGCGGCGGGTCTTCGTAGGCAAGCTGCTGCAAGTCGTTGGGGATGATCACGCAGGTCACGCTGCGGGTGGCCGCGGCGATGCGCACGGCGCGGTCGATCAGGTGGCGGATTTGACCCGGCACCATGGCGGTGGCGACGAACTCGCTGGCGACGTCCTTGAACAGGGTCTGCAGGTCGACTTCCTGCTGGTAGTTGGCGCCGATGGCGGTGCGTGCCTGCTGCCCCACGATGGCCACGACCGGGACATGGTCCATTTTGGCGTCATACAGGCCGGTCAGTAGGTGGATGGCGCCGGGTCCCGACGTGGCGTAGCAAAGCCCGACTTCGCCGGTAAACTTGGCGTGCGCCGACGCCATGAAGGCCGCCATTTCCTCGTGGCGGACTTGGACGTAGGCCATCGTGTCTTTTGCTTTCTCCAGCGCTTCGTCGAGCCCGCCCACTCCGTCGCCTGGATAGCCATAGACCCGCTTGAGCCCCCACTCGCCGAGACGGTGCCAGACGAACTCGCTGACGTTCATGCTCATCGGTCAATCTCCGGTCGGAACAGCGCGCTTGGGCAGTCAATCTCCTTACGCGACGGCGGCTGGCGCGTTGCCGCCCGCCTGTGCTTTTTAGCAGCCGATGCCTGCGCGGCGGAGGGGCTGGCGATGAGTGAGGTCGAGGTGGTGATCGAGGCCGGCGCTGCGATCGGCGAAGCGCCGACCTGGTCGGCCGAGGACGCAGCGCTCTACTGGATCGACGTGAAGGCGCCGGCGCTCTACCGCTACCATCCGCAAACCGGCGCGCAACGCGCTTGGCCGGTCGATGCCGACCTGGGCGGGTTTGCGCTCTATCCCGGCGGGGAGGCGGCGCTGGTCGCGCTGCGCACGGGGTTGTGCAAGCTGGACCTCGCGACCGGGGCGCTGACCCGGCTGGCGCCGCCGCCGTTTGATCCCGCGATGCACCGCTTCAATGAGGCCGCGTGCGATCCCTCCGGCCGGTTCTGGGTCGGCGTGATGTTTGATCCGCTCGACCCGAGCAGCCGGGCCCTGCCCGCAGCCCTGCACAGCTACACGACCGGCGGCGGCTTGCGGCGTGAACCGGACCAAGCCGAGTTGCACAACGGGATGGCATGGACCGCCGATGGCTCGGCCATGTTCCTCACCCACAGCAACCAGCAGGCCATCTATCGCTACCAGGTCGGGCCGGATGGGGAGCTGGGCCGCCAAAGCCTGTTTGCCGCCGTTCCAAAGGGCGACGGCTTGCCTGACGGCGCGGCGGTGGATGCCGAGGGCGGCTACTGGTGCGCGCTGCATGGCGGCGGCCGGCTGCGGCGGTTCCGTGCAGACGGCTCGCACGACCGCGATGTCGCCCTCCCCGTCAGTCAGCCAACAATGTGCGCGTTCGGCGGGGACGCGCTCGACACCCTCTATATCACCAGCGCCACTGACAAACTCAGCCCGGCGCAGCGGCAACGGGAGCCGTTGGCAGGAGCGCTGCTGCGATTCCGCCCGGGTGAACGCGGGATTGTCCGCCGCTGCACGGCCGCCTGACTCTCAGTGATGGTGTTCGCAGTGGCCCGCATGCATCGGTTGCCGGCGCGCCAACAGCACCAGCCCAAGCGCCACCAGCGCGAAGACGAGGTTGAGCCAGAACGTGTAGTTCAGCGAAAAATGGGTCATCTCCGCCTGCATGTTGGGCCGCTGCTTGGGAATCCAGCCCAGCCCGTCGAAGGCGACGTCCATGATCAGTGCGGAGACCACCATGGTTCCGTAGAACACGGCGGCGATGTAGGCGGCCATCTTCCAACCGTAGTAACGGCGATACACGTCGAGCAGGGGCAGCACGATCAAGTCGGCAAACAGGAAGGCCAGCACGCCGCCGAAGCTGACGCCGGCGCCCCAGAGCACGGCCGCCATGGGCACGTTGCCGATCGAGCAGACAAACGACAGCACGGCGACAATCGGCCCCAGCAAGGCATTGGCCGGAACCTGGAGCCACGGGCTGGCGCCTTTGACGAACAGCGCCTGCCACACGCCCGCCGGCACGAACGCGGAAAGCGCGCCGGCAATCAGGAAGCCGAGCAGCAGGTCCTTCCACAGCATGGACCAGTCCATCACGAAACTCTGGGCCACACGCAGCCAGGTGTCGCGGCGGGACAGCTTGTCCCACACCGTGCCGCCCGCTTCGGCCGTGCCGCCATGCGCGTGCGCGCCGCCCGGCTCGGCATGGTGGCGCGCGGCTTCGACCAGGCGCGCAGGGTAGGTGAGCCGGACCACGACGGACATGACGGCGACCAGCACCACGCCGCCGATCCACTCGCCCGCCATGAACTGCCACCCCATCAGCAGGTAGAGCACGATGCCGAGTTCGGCCACCAGGTTGGTCGAGGCAAAGATGAAGGCGAGGCTGGGGATGAGGGCCGCCCCCTTCTTGAACAAGGTGCGGCTGACGGACGCGGAGGCGTAGGAGCAGCTCGAACTGGCAGCCCCGGCCGCCGTCGCCAGCGCGATCTCGCGGATTCCGGCGCGGCCGAGCGCGTGCACCATCGTCTCCTTCGAAACCACGGCTTGCAGCACGGCGGATACGGCAAAGCCCAGCACCAGGCTACAGCCCACCTGCCAGAACATGCCCAGCGCCATCAGCAGGGCCTCGCCCACGCGGTGCAGAAGATCAGTCATTCTCGTTTAGGGATTAGCAGTCCTAGGTTCTCCCGCAAGGTCCGGCCGCCATCCTTGGTGACGCGCGCCATCAGCGGCCGGTCGAACAGCGCTTGATTTGTCCGGCGAAGCACTATTAGCCTTGCCGCGGCTCGGTCGGAGCCTCCGTGTCCGCGGAAAGGGCAGCGCCCGCGACCAGACAACAGCGAGCCGGTCGAGCAACGCTCACCCTTTCCTGTCTGGCAGGCGGACACAGACGTCGGGAAAGGACCCTGCTGTGACCGACCGTCCTGCACCACCACGCTCCCCTGGCGACAATCCGGTCCGAAGCTCGCCGTTTCGGCTCAACCTGGAGCAGCAGCGCAAGCGAGCCAAAGATCTGCTCCATTCGGTGCGCGCGGGGGACGCTGAGGCGCTGGCCAGGTTCCGCCGGCATCACCCCAGCGCCGCGGACCTTGCTGGCCCGGCCGAATTGCAGCGCTCCGCCCGTCTGAGCCAAGCGCAACTGGTGATCGCTCGCGAGCTCAGGCTTCCGAGCTGGCCGAGGCTGAAGTTGCATATCCAAGCCATGCAGCAGGCCCGCGAGCGAATTGCGGCGGGTGCGGTCAGCCCGGATGGAGATGCCAAGACGTTGCACATACGCTGCGGGTCCGACCTGCTGGACCCGCTCAAGCAAGCCGGGTTTTCCGGTGACTTCCTGGAGTACTCGGATCCGCTGTGCCAAGGGCCGGTGCTGGCGGAGGACGCCTGGCTGGCGCAGCGCGCTGCCTTCGTTACCACCGCCTATGGCGGCCACACGGGACAGACCGCAGACCAAATTGCTGCACGGCTCCGCCACGCCGAGCAGGGCCTGCAATCGGCTGCCGGGCACTACGGTCGGGTCGCGATCTGGGTTGAACACGACAGCTACGACCAGTTGGTGCTGGCGCGCTGCCTGGCGCAGTTTGCCGCCGCGGCGCCCCCGCGTCTCGACCTGATTTCTATCGACCGGTTTCCCGGCGATGCGCGGTTCATCGGCCTTGGGCAACTCCCGGTCGAGGCGCTTCGTCTGCTGTGGAACGAACGGACCCCGGTCTCTGCCCAGCAGCTCGAGGCGGGGCGCCGGGTATGGGCAAAGCTGCGGCAGGACGACCCAACCGCGCTCGCGATGGCCGCTCGGTCCGGCGTTGCCGGGCTCTCACACATGGCGGCGGCATTGCGACGGCATTGCCGGGAACTGCCTTGGTTGCGCGATGGGCTGAGCCTGACCGAGCGGCTGGTGCTGCAGGTGTTGGCGGAAGGACCGAGAACCGTCGGCCAGATTCACTCCGCCCTGATGCGGGAGCGGGAGCCGCTGCCCTGGTTGGGCGACGTCATGCTGCGGTTCATTCTGGACAGCATGCGGGCGGCCCGTGAGCCGGTTTTCACCGGCGCATTTGCCGGCGGCGAGCAGCGCTGGCCGGATGAGCGCCTTACCATCACCGGCTTAGGCAGGGCGGTGTTGGCGCAGGACGTCGATTGGCTGTCCTTGTCCCCGCCGGAGCGCTGGCTGGGCGGGGTTCGCATCTCGGCCGCCCTGCCATGCTGGCGTTGGGACGAGGGATTGGCGGCGCCCATCATGGTTGCACGATAGCCGAGCGGCGTCGCCCGTTGGTCGTCAGCGCGTCCGTTCCAGGATCGACACGTAGTTCGCCACCGCCGTGCCGCCCATGTTGAACACGCCGCCAATGTCGGCCCGCGGCAACTGCATGTCGCCCGCTTGCCCCGCCAATTGCATCGCCGCCATCACGTGCATCGACACGCCCGTGGCGCCGATCGGGTGGCCCTTGGCCTTCAAGCCGCCGGAGCGGTTTACCGGCAGCTTGCCATCCGGCGCGGTCAGCCCGTCCTTCATCACCCGCGCACCCTGGCCATGCGGTGCCAAGCCCATCGCCTCGTATTCCATCAACTCCGCGATGGTGAAGCAGTCATGCGTCTCGACAAACGACAGGTCGTCGAGCGTCAACCTGGCATCGGCCAGCGCCTGCCGCCAGGCGATGGACCCGGCCTCGAACCAGGTCGGGTCCCGGCGCGACATCGGCAGGTAGTCATTCACCTGGGCGGCGGCGCGGATGGTGACGGCTTTCGTCAATCCGCGCGCCGTCTCCGCATCGGCCAGGATCAGGGCGGCCGCGCCGTCGCTGACCATGGAGCAATCGGTCCGCTTCAGCGGCCCGGCGACCTGCGGGTTCTTGTCCGAAACGTGACGGCAGAACTCATAGCCCAAATCCCGCCGCATCTGCGCGTAGGGGTTGTCCACGCCGTTCTTGTGGTTTTTGGCCGCGATCATCGCCAGCGCGTCCGACTGGTCGCCGAAGCGCTGGAAGTAGGCGTCGGTGATGCGGCCGAACACGCCGGCGAACCCGGCCTGGATATCGCCCTCCTCGCGGCGGTAGCAGGCTCCCAGCAGGTTCTCACCCACTTGGGCGCCCGTCACCGCCGTCATCTTCTCCGCACCTACGACCAGCGCCAGCCGCCCCCGCCCGGCCAGGATGAAGTCCCGCGCCGCGTGCACCGCGGCCGAGCCCGAGGCGCAGGCGTTCTCATACCGGGCCGCCGGCTTGAAGCGCAGGTCGGGCAGGGTCTGCATCGGCAGCGAGCTGGGGAAGTCCTGCTTGCTGAAGCCGCTGTTGAAGTTGCCCACAAACACGCCGTCGATCTCCGCTGGCGCCAGCCCGGCATCCTCGATCGCGGCCCCCGCGACGCGCCCGATCAGGCTTTCCACGTCCGGGTCTTCCAGCTTGCCGAACGGTGAATGCGCCCAGCCGACAATAGCTACCTCTGTCATCGCAATCCTCCCTGGCCGGGCCCAACCCGCCTTGAACGCCGGCCTGCTGCCGGCATCGCGTTGCTTCAGACCATGGCTTGGTCCCGCCTGCCAATCAATCCGACCAGCGCAACACCGGTCGCGCAGGGCGGCCTCACGAGCGGGTGTTTGGGGCGTCTGCCGTTGCCGGGGACCGCCCGCCCTCGCGCTTTTGCTTGCGCGCGAGATCAACGAATTCGGACTTGATCTGCGCCAGGTCGGCCGCCTTCATCTCCTCCAGGTCCAGCAACACCAGGCGCGCGCCTTCCGTCACCCGGATCAGCTCGTCGATCTTCACCTGCAACGCATCGGTGTCGCGGTTCTGGGTGTTCTGGATCAGGAACACCATCAGGAAGGTGATGATGGTGGTGCCGGTGTTGATCACCAGTTGCCAGGTGTCGCTGAAGCCGAAAATGGGCCCGCTGATCGCCCAGACGATGACGAGCAGGGTGGCGATGGCGAAGGTGCCGGGTCGGCCGGCGCCGCGGGCGACGGCTTGCGCCAGTCGGTCGAAGTTCATGGGCAGGTCCTCCAGATTGCGCAAGCAACTTACGTCGGCAGCAGCGCTTCAGTTTGACGGCAGCAAGCCGGGGGCGCGATGCAGGCGGAGCGTGACCAACGAGCGAAGGAATTGGCGGAGCGGCTGCGGTCGGAAGGCCATGGCGATGCGGCTGACCGGGTGGACGCCGCCGTGCATGGATCAGGCGCCGCCGCTGCCCTGCGGTTCACGCTGGATGAGGCATGCCAGTGGGTGCTGACGGCGGTTGAGGCGCTGGACCCGCGGACGGCGGCGATGGCCGAAGAACTGCGGCTTGAGGCCGACAAGCGCCTGCGATGACGGGCCGGAAGGCCGCATCCGGGGCGTTGCTGCTGCTATTGGGAGGGTGCGCCGGGCTCGCGCGCAACGACCAGGGCCTGCTGCAGCCGCAAACCGTCGCCGGGCCATGCCAGGTGAAGAAGTTCTATCTTTTGGGCTTTACCGCGGTGAACACGCAGCTCAGCACCGCGAGTAACAGCCAAGCCTGTCGCTTCACCCTGATCAACCCGGACGTGCAGGCGGTGGTGAGCGCGGCGGTGGTCAGCGAGCGGCCCGGCCATGGCGTGGCGCAAGCAGGCGTGTTGCTGGCGGGGGAGCAGGTGGAGATCTCCTATATGGCGCAGCCGGGCTACGCCGGGCTCGACCGCTTCACCGTTACGCTGGAGCCGAACGACCACGCCATCCGCTTCGCCGTCACCGTGGCCCCGAGCGCACCGCCCTCCTAACAGCTTGCCGGGCGGGGCATAATCGGTCACGGTTGCGCGAGGCGGGGTATGCCGCCACGCCCGCCGCGATCCGGGGATGGCCGCATGTCTGCAACTGCTACCATACCCGGAGGCGCGCAGGTCTCGCCGGCGGCTTTGCGGCGCATCATTGCGGCCAGCATCGTTGGCAGCATGATCGAGTGGTATGACTTCACCCTCTACGGCACGGCGGCGACGCTGGTGTTCGGCAGGCTGTTCTTCCCCAGCGCGGACCCGGCAGTGGGCACCCTGATCTCCGTCGCCGCCTATGGGGTGGGCTTTCTGGCGCGGCCGTTGGGCGGGGCGCTGTTCGGCCATTTCGGCGACCGCGTCGGGCGCAAGCGCATGCTGGCGCTGACGGTGATGATCATGGGTGCCGGTACGTTCCTGATCGGCTGCCTGCCGACCTACGGCCAAGTCGGGCTGCTGGCGCCCGCCCTGCTGATCACGCTGCGGCTGGTGCAGGGCGTAGGCATCGGCGGCGAGTGGGGCGGCGCGGTGCTGATGATGGTGGAGAATGCGCGGCCCACCCAGCGTGGCCTGTTCGGCAGCCTGGTGCAGGCGGGCAGCCCGTTCGGCGTGCTCGCCTCCATCGCCGTGTTCGCGCTGGTGTCGGGTTCGGTGACCGACGCGCAGTTCCAGGCTTGGGGCTGGCGCATCCCGTTCCTGCTCAGCATCGTGCTGGTGGCGGTCGGGCTTTGGATCCGGCTGAGCCTGGTGGAGACGCCGGCTTTCGCGCAGCTTCTGGCGCAGTCGCAGGTGAGGCGGGCGCCGCTGCTCGAAGTGGTGACGCAGCACCGGCGGATGTTCTTCACCGCCATCGCGCTCAAAGTGTCGGAGATCGCCTGGGCGGTGATCGGCACGGTGTTTTCCATCGTCTACGTCACCGGCAAGCTAGGCCTGCCGCGGGGGACGATCCTGACCGCGATCCAGATCGCCGCCTTCGTGCAGATGCTGGTCACGCCGGGCTACGGTTGGCTTTCGGACCGGTTTGGCCGCAAGCCGCTCTACATCTTCGCCTGCCTGTTCTCGATGGCGTTTGCCTTCCCCGTGTTCTCCTTGCTGGACACCAAAGACACGGCGCTGATCCTGCTCGCCATCACGGTTGCGGTGGGAGTGGGCCAGGGTGTCATGTTCGGCGTCGGTGCGACCTTCATGTCGGAGTTGTTCAGCACGGGGGTGCGCTACAGTGGCGCCTCCATGGGCTTCCAGATCGGTGCGGCGTTGAGCGGCGGGTTCACGCCCATCGTCGCCGCCTCGCTGCTGCGCGGCAGCGGCGGCAGCAGCTTCGGCATTTCCTGCTACCTGATCGCGCTGGCGGCGGTGACGCTGATTGCCACCCTGCAAGCGCCGGAGACTGCCAAGCGGCCGCTGCAGTAAGGGCGCTGCGGTGGCGCGATGTTGGGCAGCACGCTGGGCTGATCCACGCAAACGCCCTGAAACTCAGTTGGCATCCGACTTGCAGTTGCTCCTGATCGTGACTCCATCGATGGATCGGACAGGAGCTTGCCCATGGCAATTACAGCGGTGACCCGGCGCGATACCTTGAGGTTTGCGGCCGCGCTCTCGGCGGGAGCGCTTGCCGCCCCCGCCATCATCCGCTCGGCGCGCGCGGCCGAACCGATCAAGCTCGGCAGCTTGCTTGATGGCTCGGGCGCGATCGGGCTCGAAGGCTCGCGCATGATCCAGACCACGGAATATGCCGTGGGCGTGCTGAACGCGGCGGGCGGGCTGCTGGGGCGGCAGATCCAGCTTGTCAACTACGACACGCAATCCAGCATGCAACTCTACTCGCAATTCGCGCAGCAATTGGTGCTGAAGGACAAGGTGGACGTGATCCAGGGCGGCATCACCTCGGCCTCGCGCGAGGCGATCCGGCCGACGCTGGACCGGTTCAAGATGCTCTACTTCTACAACACCCAGTACGAGGGCGGCGTGTGCGACCGCGACGTGTTCTGCACCGGCACCACGCCGGCACAGACGGTGGAGCACGTGCTGGATTACGCGCTGAAGACCTGGGGCAAGAAGGCCTATATCGTCGCCGCGGACTACAACTATGGCCAGATCACCGCAAAGTGGATGACCAAGTTCTGCCGCGACGGCGGCGGCAGCGTGGTGCAGACCGACTTCTTCCCCCTCGACGTAACCAACTTCTCTTCCGCCATCAGCCGCATCCAGCAGGCCGCGCCCGATTTCGTGCTTTCGGCGCTGGTGGGCGCGAACCACTCGGGCTTCTACCGCCAATGGGACGCCGCCGGCATGAAGCCCAAGATCCCGATGGGCTCGACCGTGTTCGGGCTGGGCGATGAGCTGACCTCCATGGACCACGCTACCACAAACGGCATCGTGACCAGCTTCGGCTGGTACAACGACGTCGACACGCCGGCGAGCAATGCCTTCGTAAAGGGCATGCAGGCCAAATACGGCGCCGGCGTCACTGATCTGGGCGAGCTTGATTCTGCCACCTACGAAGGCATCATGCTCTGGGCTGAGGGCGTGAAGAAGGCCGGGTCCGTCGCGCAGCCAAAGGTGATCGAGGCGATGGAAAGCGGGATCGCCATCGAGGGGCCCTCTGGCACCGTGACAATGGACCCAAAGACTCACCACACCATCCGCAACGCCTATCTCGCGCAGCCGAAAGACGGCAAGTGGGACATCATGGCTACGTTCCCGAAGCAGTATCCCTCGGACACCGGCGGCGCGTGCGACCTGATGAAGACGCCGTCCACCAACAAGCAGTTCGTGCCCAGCATCTAGGCCCCACGGGTGGACCTCGCCGGGCTGCTTGCCTTCAACATCCTCACCGGCATTGCGACGCTGGTGCTGATCACGCTCGGGCTGGGGGTGATCTACGGGATGATGCGCATCATCAATCTCGCCCATGGCGAGTTCATGATGCTCGGCGCCTACACGGCGGTGGTGGCGAACGATGCGGGGGTGAACATCTGGGTCGCCATGCTGGTGCTGCCGCCGCTGGTGGTGGGCGCGGTGGGGCTGGTGCTGGAGCGCACGCTGATCCGCTTCTTGTACGGCCGCATCATTGACACCATGCTGGCGACCTGGGGCGTGAGCCTGGGGCTGATCGGGCTGATGACGACGGTGTTCGGCAACGTGGTGCGCGCCGTGCCGGTGCCGGTGGGCGGGTTTGCCATCGGGCGGTTTGGCGCCAGCCTCTACAGCTTCGTGATCGTGGCGACGGCGGTGGCGGGGCTGGCCGGCATGCTGGCGCTGTTGCGGGCCACCCGCTTTGGCCTGATCCTGCGCGCCACCATGCAGAACCCGAACATGGCCAGCGCGCTCGGCGTCTCCCCGCCGATGATCTACATGGCGGCGTTTGCCTTAGGCTCCGCCTTGGCCGGGCTCGCCGGCGGCGTGCTGGCGCCGATCTCGGGCATCTCGCCGGGCATGGGGGCGGCCTACATCGCCCGCGCCTTCATCACCGTGCTCGGCGGCGGCCCAGCCATCATCACCGGAACCGCGCTGGCTTCCAGCCTGTTCGGGCTCATCAACGAGCTGGTGTCGTTCCAAACCACGCCGGTGATCGGGGACGTGGCGCTGCTGGCGGCCGCGGTGCTGATGATCCGCATCCTGCCCCAGGGCATCACTGGCCGCTTCCTGAGGCGCAGCCTATGAGCGGGCCGGGCCGCGGCTGGGGCGGGTTCGCCGCCGTGGTGATGTTGGGCCTCGCGCTGATGCTTGGCCTGCCTCAGGTGCTCGACCTGTTCGGCGTGGTGCAGATGACCGTGTTCGCCGCCATGGCGATGTATGCGCTGAGCCAAGGCTTTCTGTGGGGCTATGGCGGCATCATGTCCTTCGGCCAGGCCGCCTTCCTGGGCTTGGGCGGCTACGCCTATGCCGTGGCGGCGATCAACTTCGGCGACAGCACGTTTGCGGTGGTGTTGGCCGTGCTGGTTCCGGTGCTGTTCGCGGCCCTGCTCGGCTACTTCATGTTCTATGGCCGCATCAGCGACGCCTATATCGGCGTGATTACGCTTACCGTCTCGGTGATCTTGTTCGAACTGGTGAACTCCACCTCCGGCAGCGAGTACCGCATCGGCAGCGCGGAGCTGGGCGGGTTCAACGGCATGCCCGGCGTCCCCGCCCTCAACCTGCCGTTCGACCCGGCGGACGCGCTGGACCCGGTGCAGACCTGGTACGCCTGCATCGGTTCACTGATCGCCGTCTACATCCTATTACGCGCCCTGTTGGCCAGCCGGTTTGGCCGCGTGGTGGTGGCCATCCGCGAGAACGAGACCCGCGCGATGCTGCTGGGTTACGACCCGCGGCGCTACAAGCTGCTCACCTTCATGATCGCCGCCGGCATCGGCGGCCTGGCGGGCGCATTGTTCACCGTTTGGGGCGGGTTCATCAGCCCCACCGTGTTCGGCCTCACCATGTCGGCGCAGGTGATCATCTTCGTGCTGGTGGGCGGGCTCGGGACTTTGGTGGGCCCTATGCTTGGCGCGGTGGTGATCCAATACCTCATCATCCTGGCCGGGTCGCAGAGCATGGTGGACTCGAACTTGGGGCTGGGCGTGGTGCTGGTCGCCTTCGTGGTGCTGGTGCCGCAAGGCGTGGTGCCGGTGGTGCGGGACCGGCTGCTGCCGCTACTGCAGCGCTCGCGCAAGCGGGAGGGGGTGGCCAAGGTCGCCCGCATCAGTTGAGCGCCCCATTGCTGGAGGCGCGCGGGGTCACCATGCGGTTCGGCGGCGTCACCGCCGTGTCGGCCGTCGACCTCACCTTGCAGGATGGGGAGCTGCGCTGCCTGATCGGGCCGAACGGGGCGGGGAAAAGCACCTTCTTCAAGGTGCTGACTGGGCGGTTGCGGCCCAGCGAGGGCACGATCCGGCTGCGCGGGCGGGATGTGACGGGGGCGAACCCGCACGAGATCGCCCGCCTCGGCGTCGGCATCAAGACGCAGGTGCCAAACGTGTTCAACGGGCTGAGCGTGCGGGAAAACGTGTTCGTGGGCGCGGCGCGGCTCCACGGGGCCAAGCAAGCCCGCGGCATCGTGGAGCAGACGCTGGCGCGGCTGCAGCTCGACGGCATTGCCGAGCGCCTCGTGGGCCAGCTTGCGCACGGCCAGCGGCAATGGGTGGAAATCGCCACCGTGTTGGCGCAAGCGCCGCAGCTCATCCTGCTGGACGAGCCAGCCGCCGGCATGAACCACGCCGAAGTGTTGCGCACCGCCGACCTGATCCGCGAGATCAACCGCACCCAGGCCCTCGTGGTGGTGGAGCACGACATGCAATTCATCCGCATGATCGCCAGCACGGTGACGGTGTTCAACGGGGGCGCGATATTGATGCAGGACGAAGTGGGCCGCGTGCTGGCGGACCCGCGGGTGCGCGACGTCTACCTCGGCAAGCAGGCGGCGTGATGCTGAGCGTGTCCGGCCTGCGTTCGGGCTACGGGCGCATCCCGATCCTCACCGGGGTCGACCTGGCGGCGGCGGATGGCGAGGCGGTGGGCATACTGGGCCATAACGGCATGGGCAAAACCACGCTGCTGCGCACGCTGATGGGCTACCTTCCCGCAACCGACGGCAGCGTGATGTTCGCCGGGCAGGACATCACCCGCCTCGCCCCCACGGCGCGCGCCCGCTTAGGCCTGGGCTACGTGCCGCAGGGCCGCGAGATTTTCGGTACCCTCACGGTGGCCGACAACCTGCGCATGGGGTGCCTGCAGCAGCCCGAGCCGAAGCAGACCATTGCCGCTATCCTGGAGGATTTTCCCCGCCTGACGCGCCTGCTGGACCGCTTAGGCGGCGCCTTATCCGGCGGGGAGCAGCAGTTGCTGGCCCTGGCCCGCTGCCTGTGCACGAAGCCGAAGCTCATCCTGCTGGACGAGCCGACCGAAGGCATCCAGCCCAGCATCATCGAAGAGATCATCGAGACGCTGCACGCCGTCCGGGCGCGGCGCCGCATGACGGTGGTGCTGGTGGAGCAGAACCTGAACTTCATCGCATCGCTGTCGGACCGCATCCTCATCCTGCAAAAGGGCGAGGTGACGCGGGAGATCCCGCCCGAGATCGCGCGCGACCGCACCATGGTCGATGAGTTTGTCGGAATGGCATAACGGAGGAACCAACCATGCCCACCAACACGGTAAGAACGCCGACGCTGGACCAGTTGCGCGAGACGGCCGACCAACTTGGCTTCGGCATGGGCGACGCGGAATTGGAGCAGCATCTGGCGGCGCTGCTGCCGGCCTTTGCCTCCTACAACCTGGTCGACCGCATGGCCGACGACATCCCGCCGGTCACCTACCCGCGCACGCCGGGCCGCCGGCCGGAGGGGGAGGAGAACCGCTACGGCGCCTGGTACGTCAAGACCGAGATCCGCGGCGCCGCCACCGGCAAGCTTGCCGGCAAGTCGGTCGCGGTGAAGGACAATGTTTGCGTCGCCGGCGTGCCGATGATGAACGGCGCCTCCACGCTGGAGGGCTACGTGCCGGACATGGACGCAACCGTGGTGCAGCGCATCCTGGATGCGGGCGGCACGGTCGCCGGCAAGTCGGTGTGCGAGCAGTTTTGCTTCTCGGGCGGCAGCCACACTAGCTCGAGCGGCCCGGTGCACAACCCGCACCGCCACGGCTACTCCGCCGGCGGCTCCTCCTCCGGCAGCGCGGCGCTGGTGGCGGCGGGCGAAGTGCCGATGGCGCTGGGCGGCGACCAGGGCGGCTCCATCCGCATGCCGGCGGCGTTCTGTGGCATCTACGGCATGAAGCCCACCCATGGCCTGGTGCCGTACACCGGCATCATGCCGATCGAACTCACCATCGACCACACGGGGCCGATGACGGCGACGGTGGAGGACAATGCGCTGCTGCTGGAAGTGCTCGCCGGGCCGGACGGGCTGGACCCGCGGCAATATGGCGGCGAAGCCCAGGCCTATCGCGAGGCGCTGGGCGGGGGCGTGAAGGGCCTGCGCATCGCCGTGGTGGAAGAGGGCTTCGGCCACCCGCAATCCATGCCGGAGGCCGACGCCGTGGTGCGCGAGGCGGCCGAGCGGCTGCGCGGGATGGGTGCGATCGTCGAGACGGTGAGCCTGCCGATGCACCGGATGGGCCCCGCCATCTGGCTCCCGATCGCCTCCGAAGGGGCGACGGTGCAGATGATGTTGGGCAACGGCTTCGGCTTCAATTGGCAGGGCCAGTATGTCGTCTCGATGCTGGATGCGCATGCCGCCTGGCGCGACCGAGCCGACGAGCTGTCCGACAGCCTGAAGAACACCATGCTGCTTGGCCACTACATGACCACGCGGCATCGCGGCCGCTACTACGCCAAGGCGCAGAACCTGGTCCGCAAGCTGCGCCGGGCCTATGACGACGTGCTGGGGCAATACGACCTGCTGGCGATGCCGACGGTGCCGATGACGGCAACACCGCTGCCGGCGCCGGATGCCTCGGTGACGGAGGTGCTGCACCGCGCGTTCGAAATGCTGCCGAACACGGCGCCGTTCGACTGCACGCACCACCCGGCGATGAGCCTGCCCTGCGGCATGGTGGATGGGCTGCCGGTGGGATTGATGCTCGTAGGGAAGGCCTACGACGAAGCCACGATCTATCGCGCAGCGTCCGCTTTTGAGGCCGGCGTGGATTGGAAAACCATCACCGGCTAAAACCCGACCAGCCGCTGCACGCTCTCGGCAATCGCCAGCACCCGCCCATCCTCGCTGCGCGGCCCGATGATCTGCAGGCTGAACGGCAACCCGGCGGCTGAGCGCCCGGTGGGCAGGGCGCAGGCGGGCGCCTGGGCCAGGTTCACCGGAAAGCTGAACCCCGCCCATTGCGTCCAACGGGTGAGGCCGGAGCCGGGGGGCACTTCGCAGCCGGCGGCGAAGGGCAACACGGAGACGGTGGGAGAGACGGCGGCGTCCACACCCGCCAGCACCGTGTCGAACGCCGCGCCGAAATTGGCCCGGCTGGTATGGGCGGCGATCAGGTCGGTGGCGCTCAACCGGGCGCCCTCGGCTGCGATGGCGAGCAGCCCAGGGTCCATCCCCGCCCGCTCCCCCGCAGGGATTGCGCGCAGGCGTGCCGCGGCGCCGGCGAACCACAGCGTGTGGAACAGCGCCAGCCAGTCTCCCGGCGGCAGGTGCACCGGCACAAGCGCGGCGCCGGCGGCCTCGAGCTGCCGGCAGGTGGCCGCGAAATGGGCCGCCACCTCCGGCGAAACGGCGCCGCAGGGTGCCTCGTCCCACACGCCCAGCCGCAGGCCGCGCAACGGAACCGACCCGGCGCCTGCGCGCGGATACGCCACCGGCGACTGGTGCCAGTCCCGCAGGTCCCGCGCGGACAGCACGTCCAGCATGGCGGCAGCGTCGGCCACGCTGCGGGCGATCGGGCCGAGATGGGCCACCGTGCCGAACGCGCTGGCGGGATAGGCGGGAACGCGGCCAAAGCTCGGCTTGTGCCCCACCGTGCCGGTGAACGCGGCCGGCACCCGGATCGAGCCGCCGCCATCGGTGCCCAGGTGAAGCACGCCGGCGCCGCACGCTGCCGCCACCGCCGCCCCGCCGGAGGACCCGCCGGGCGTCCGCGCGCCATCCCA
>CAXTNN010000047.1:0-17513 GCA_964245545.1 uncultured Acetobacteraceae bacterium
CACCGTGACGGTGGTCGACCGCGGCCTGATCGGCACGGCGCTGCCCGTGCTGGCCGCGGTCTGCGAGCCGCCGCTGCCCGGCGATTTGGGCAAAATGCTGTCGCCCAGTTCGAAGCGCACCTTGTCCATCGGCAGCCCGAGCGTGCCGGCGGACACCTGGGTCATGACTGTCCACGTGCCCGTGCCGAGGTCCTGGCTGCCGGATTGCACCAGGGCGGTGCCGTCGCTGTTGAACACGTGGCAGTTGGCGCCGTCCACGGGGAAGCGGACACGGCTGTGGACAGCCGTCGGATCGGCGCCATCGGTCTGCACCGTGAGCGGGTCGCCGCCCTCGCCGGAGACATGCAGCAGGGTCAGCCCGCCCAAGCGCTCCACCAGGCGCACGTCGCCGCTGATCGGGCCCGCCGGGTCGTGGTGCAGGGCTTCGGGGCGGATCCCGAGCGTTACCGTCTCACCGGGCCGGGCGGCGCCGGTGGCGGGAACCGCGACGTGGGCGCCGGAGCGCAGCGCCACCACCACCTCGCCGCCGCTTGCCTCGGCCACCGTGCCGGGCAGCAGGTTCATGCGGGGCGAGCCGATGAAGCCGGCGACGAACAGGTTAGCCGGCTGATGGTACAGCTCCAGCGGCGAGCCCACCTGCTCGACCCGGCCCGCCTGCAGCACGACGATTTTGTCGGCCATGGTCATCGCCTCCACCTGGTCATGGGTGACGTAGACCATGGTGGCCTTCAGGTCCTGGTGCAGCCGCAGCAGCTCGATGCGGGTCTGCCCGCGCAGCGCCGCGTCCAGGTTCGAGAGCGGCTCGTCAAACAGGAACACCTTGGGTTGGCGCACGATGGCGCGCCCTATGGCCACCCGCTGGCGCTGCCCGCCGGAAAGGTCCTTCGGGCGCCGATCCAGGTAGGGCTCGAGCTGCAGGATGCGCGCCGCCTCCCCCACCTTGCGGTTGCGCTCCTCCTTGGGCACGCCGGCCAGGCGCAGGGCGAACCCCATGTTGTCGCGCACCGTCATATGCGGATAGAGCGCGTAGGACTGGAACACCATGGCCAGGCCGCGGTCGGCAGGCCCGGTGTCGTTGACGCGGCGGCCGTCGATCTGCAGCTCGCCCCCTGTGATCGCCTCCAGTCCGGCGATCATGCGCAGGAGGGTGGACTTGCCGCAGCCGGATGGCCCCACGAACACCACGAACTCGCGGTCCGCGATGTCGAGGTCAACGCCCTTGATCACCTCCACCGGGCCGTAGGACTTGCGCAGGTTGCGCAGGGTGAGCGTAGCCATAGGACACTCCTATTTGACGGCGCCGAAGGTGAGCCCCCGCACCAATTGGCGCTGGCTGAACCAGCCGAACACCAGGATGGGCGCCACCGCCATGGTGGAGGCGGCGGAGAGCTTGGCGAAGAACAGCCCCTCCGGCGAGGAAAACGAGGCGATAAAGGCGGTGAGCGGAGCGGCTTGCGACGAAGTGAGATTGAGGCTCCAAAATGCCTCGTTCCAGCACAGGATGATGGACAGCAAGGCAGTGGAGGCCACGCCGGGCATGGTGAGCGGCAGCAGCAGGTGCCAGACTTCGCCGGCGGTGCGCGCCCCGTCCATGCGGCCGGCTTCCAGGATCTCAGTGGGCACTTCCTTGTAGAAGGTGAACAGCATCCACACCACGATCGGCAGGTTGGAGAGCGTGTCCATCACGATCAGCCCGGTGCGCGTGTCCAGCAGCCCGGCATTGCGGTAGAGCAGGTAGATCGGCACCAGCACGCCCACCGGCGGCAGCATCTTGGTCGACAGCATCCACAGCAGCGTGCCGCGGGTGCGCTGCGTCGGGTGGAACGCCATGGCGTAGGCGGCCGGGATGGCGAGCAGCAGGGCCAGGATGGTGGCGCCAAGCGAGATCGCCACGCTGTTCAGCGCGAAGCCGACGTAGTTCGCCCGTGCCAGCACGTCGGTATAGGACTCGATGCCTGGCGTGAACACCAGGCTTACCATCACCGCCTGCCGCTCGGTCTTAAGGCTGGTCAGCACCATCCAGAAGATCGGGAAGAACAGCAGCAGGGCGGCGCCCCAGCCGACGATGGTGATGGCGGCCCGCCGGGCAAGGCTATGCTGCACCCGCTCAGACCTCCAGCCGGCGGCCGATGCTGCGGATCAGGAAGAATGCCACGATGTTGGCCAGGATGATCGCCACCACCCCGCCCGCCGAGGCACCCCCCACGTCGAATTGCAGCAGAGCACGGATATAGATGAGAAAGGCCAGGTTGGTGGTGGCATTGCCCGGGCCGCCCGCCGTGGTGACGAAGATCTCCGCGAATACCGTCAGCAGGAAGATGGTCTCAATCATCACCACCACGCTGATCGCGCGCTGCAGGTGTGGCAGGGTGATGTAGAAGAACTGCGCCACCGGCCCGGCGCCATCCATGCGGGCGGCCTCGCGCTGCTCATGGTCAAGCGACTGCACCGCCGTCAGCAGGATCAGCAGCGCAAATGGCAGCCATTCCCACGAGACGATGGCGATCACGGAGGCGAGCGGGAATTGCGCGAACCAGTCCACCGGCGCCAGCCCGAACGCCCGCGCCACGGCGCCCAAAACGCCGTAGATCGGGTGCATCATCAGGTTCTTCCAAATCAGCGCGCTCACCGTCGGCATGACGAAGAACGGCGAAATGGCCAGCACGCGGGCGATATTGCGGCCCGGGAACGCCTCGTCGAACAGCACCGCCAGCAAGACGCCGAAGCACACGGTGATGACCAGCACCGCGCCGACCAGCACCAGCGTGTTGCGCAACGACGCCCAAAAATCCGGATCTGTGACCAGATACTGGTAGTTTTCGATGCCGGCAAACCCGGTGACCGTCGGGTCCAGCAGGTTGTAGCGCCGCACTGAGTACCACAGCGTCATCGCCAGCGGGACGATCATCCACACCAGCAGCACCGCGACCGAGGGCGCCACCAGCGCCGTGCCCACGCTGCGTGTTGGCCCGGCAGCGGTTACGTCGCTGCCGGGAAGCGTTGCCGTGGCCGCGCTGGCTATTTCGGATATCCTGCCTGGCGCATCGTCCGCTCGGTCGCGGACTCCGCGCTAGCCAGGGCCGCATCCACCGTGGTCTGGCCGGTCAGCGTGCCGGCAACCGTCTGGCCCACTTGGGTGCCGATGCCCTGGAACTCGGGAATCGCCACGAATTGGGCACCGGTATACGGGCGATGATGCTCGGTCTGCCCATCCGGATTGGCCGATTCGATGGCCTTCAGCACAAAGCCTGCGAACGGGGCGACCTTCTGGTAGTCCGGGTCATCGTAGGTGGACTGCCTGGTGCCAGGGGGCACGGCGACCCAGCCATTCTCCTTGGCCACCAGCTTTATATAGTCCTTGGAAGTTGCCCAGGTGATGAACGTCTTGGCGGCATCCTGCTGCTTGGAGGTGGCAGGGATGGCAAGGTTCCAGGACCACAGCCAGGTCGGGCCGCCCTTGAAGCTGCCGCTGGGAATGGGAGCGAAGCCAACCTCGTCGGCCACTTGGCTCTGCTTCTTGTCATAGAGCATGCCGCCAGCAACGGTCGCGTCGATCCACATGCCGCAATGGCCGCTGGCGAACAGCGCAAGGTTCTCGTTGAACCCGTTGGAGGAGGCGCCGGGTGGGCCATCCGCCTTCAGGATGTCGTCATAGTAGGTGATCGCAGTCTTCCACGCCGGCGTGTTGATGGTGGGCTGCCATTTCTCGTTGAACCACTGGCCACCGTCGGTGTCGACGAGGGTGGTGACGTAGGCCATGTTCTCGCCCCAGCCGGGCTTGCCGCGCAGGCACATGCCGTAGACCTGGTTCGGCTTGTCGGTGATCTTGTCGGCGAATTCGCGGATTTGGGTGTAAGTGGGCGCGTCCGGCATGGTGATGCCGGCCTTTTTGAACAGGTCGGTGCGATAATAGGTCATCGCGCTCTCGGCGTAGAACGGCAGGCCATAGATCTTGCCGTTGTAGCTCAGCCCGTCGCGCACCGGCTTCAACAGGTCATTCACGTCATAGGCCGCGGGGAGGTTGTCCATCGGCACCAGCCAACCCTGCTTGGCCCAGATCGGCACCTCGTAGTTGCCGATGGTGAGGATGTCGAACTGGCCGGCCTTGGTGGCGATATCGGTGGTGACGCGCTGGCGCAGCACGTTCTCTTCCAGCACCACCCAGCGGAGATGGATGTCGGGGTGCTGCTGCTCGAACTGCGCGGATAGTTTCTGCATCACCACCATGTCGCCGTTGTTGACGGTGGCGATGGTCAGCGTCGCGTCCGCCCAGGCGGGGGCGGCGGCCAACGTGGCAGACAGCGTAGCCGTGGCGAAGGCGGCGCGCATGAGCGCTCCGGGCGTAGGCATCGGTCGATTCCTCCTAAGAACTCACTTCATTGGCCGCAGCGGTGCAGCAGTCGGTCACAAGCCTGTCACCGCTTGGCTGGAGCGTCAACAATGGCTCAGAATTGGAGCTCGGCGGCGGCCTGAATGACGGTCGCGCGGCTGCCCTGCCGATACAGCGAAGCCAGCCAGCGCCCGACTGGCCCCACAAGGTTCGGGTCCGCCCCCATGTCCCCGAACAGCTCGGTGATGGCGAGCAGCGGCGCCGGGTCCTCGCCGCCGGCGACCGCCCGTTCCCGCAGCAGCTCAGCCAGCGGGTGGCGCACGGTGATGGCTTGGCCCTGCTCGTCCTCCCCCCGCACCCGGCGCAGCCAAGCGGCCAGGCCGAGCGCCAGCAGGTCCACACTGCGCCCGGCTGCCAGCCGGTCCCGGATGGGGTCCACCAGCACATTGAGCGGCGCGTCGGTGTTGACACGCTCCACCGTGTCCTTGATGGCGGTGTTGGCAAATCGTGTGATGAGCGTGGCCTTGTAGGCGTCCAGGTCGATGCCGGGCACGGGCAGCAGGGTGGGGCCGGTCTCTCGGTCCATCAGCGCACGCATGTAGCGGGTGAGCAGCGGGTCCGCCATCGCCTCGTCCACCGTCACGTAGCCGGCCAGGCGGCCGAGGGCGGAGACGGCGAGGTGGCTGGTGTTGAGCTGGCGCAGCTTCATTAACTGGTAGGGCTCCAGGTCCGCCACGAACTGGGCGCCGACCTCCTCCAGCGCCGGGCGGCCGGCGATGAACCGGTCCTCGATCACCCATTGGGTGAAGGTTTCGCTGAACACTGGCCAGCGGTCGGTGATGCCGTGGCGGCGGGCGAGCTCAGCCACGTCCGCCTCGGCGGTGACGGGGGTGATGCGGTCCACCATGGTGGAGGGGAAGCTGATCTCAGCCTCGATCCAACGGGCGAGTGCGGCGTCCTGCCGTTCGGCCAGGGCGAGCACGGCGTCGCGCAGCACGGTGCCGTTGTGCTGGATGTTGTCGCAGGAGAGGGCGGTGAAGGGGGCCATCCCGCCATCCCGCCGCCGCCGGGCTGCCGCCACGACCATGCCGATGGCGCTGCGGGGGCGCTCGGGCTGCGCCAGGTCAGCCTTGATCAACGTGTTATTCAGGTCGAGCCGCTTGGTGGCGCGGTTCAGGCAGTAGCCGTGCTCGGTGACGGTGAGGCTGACGATGCGGATGGCGGGCTGGCTGATGGCGTCGAGCAGGGCCGTGCTGTCTTCACCTGCAAAGATCACGCCGGCCAGGGAGCCGATGACCGTGACAGTCTCGTCCTGCCCGCTGCGCTCCACCAGCGTGTAGAGGCTGTCTTGCGGCTGCAGGCTTTCGGCCATGCGCCGGTCCCCCGGCATCAGCCCGGCGCCGATGATGCCCCACTCGCGCGTGTCGGGCCGGCGCTCCATCAGGGTGTGGAGGTAGCGCGCCATATGGGCGCGGTGGAAGTTGCCGAGGCCAAGATGGACGATGCCGGGCTGAACGGACGCCGGGTCGAAACCTGGCGTATGGACCGGGGGCGCAAGTTTGGCGAGTGCCGCGCGGTTGAGGGGGATCGGCTCCATCTTGTTGCTCCCGGGTGAGGAATGCCGCTCTACCACAGCAACGGCATCCGTCCACCGGCGAGGCTCAAGCCATCCTGCGGAGCGCCTCCTTCACCTCGGCCACCGGCAGCACGTCGGCATACTTCACCGCCATGTCATACAGGCTGGCGAAGTGCGGGCTTTCGTGGCGGTCAGCCACGCATTCCTCCGGCACGACCGTGCGGTAGCCATGGGACAGGCTGTCCACCGCCGTGGCGCGCACGCAGCCGGAGGTGGAGCCGCCCGTGACCACCACAGTATCGACCCGGTGCCACACCAGCAGCGAGGCCAGGTTGGTCTCGTGAAAGGCAGAGGCCATGCGCTTGTGCAGGACCACGTCGCGGGCGCGGTCGATGGTGAGCCGGTCGTCGAACTCGGCCCGGCGGGAGCCGTGCTTGATGTTCTGCAACGAGTCGGGCGTGTCGGTGCGCGTGCCCCAGACGCCGCAATCCTCGCCGGAGTCGAGATAGGCGACGTAGGTCCAGACCACCGGGCCGCCGGCGGCCCGGCATAAGGCGCTGACCTCGTTGATGTGGCGCATCTGCTCCGGGTCGGTCTCGTAGGCGGTGGGGTATTCGGCGGGCAGCGTGTAGGCCTTCTGCGGGTCGACGTTCACCACCGCCACCTTGCGGCCGAAGCCGAAACGGGCGCGGCGCGGGAGCTCGCGGTAGAGCGTGCGGGCGGATTTGTCGGAGAGTTCCATGGTGGCTTCCGTCTTTCCTGAACGCTGCAGACTCCCTCTCCTTGCGGGAGAGGGCCGGGGTGAGGGGCCCACGCCCGCGGCCTCATCGCCTGGCCCCTCACCCAACCCCCTCCCCCGGGCAGAGGGCTCTTTAAGGCTAGGAGCGGCGCGTGCGCATCAGCGGCTGGATGTATTGCCCGAACTGCTCCATCCCGATCACGAAATCATCGAACGTCATCAGGATGCCGGCAACGCCCGGGGTTTGCGCCACCTCGTCCAGCAGCCGCGCCACCGTGGCATAGGAGCCGACTAGCTTCAGCATCCCCGTCGGGATCGGCTGCTCCTTTTGACGGTCGATCATCTGCCGCACGGTGGACTCCTTCGAGGCGTTTACATCCGCCGAGGCCTGGGTGCGCTGCCATTCCAGCGCTTCGAGGTCCACGCCCTCCTTGTAGTACTCCCATTTCGCCATCGCGAGCGCGTCGGTGCGGTCGGCGATCACCATCAGCAGGATGAAGGCGCCGACCTCACGCCCGCTGGCAGCCGCGGCACGCATCAGCCGGGCGGCGGTGGGGGCAACGTTCTCGGGCTGGTTCAAACCGCCGGCGCCGCAGAAGCAGTAGTCGCCATGCTCGGCCACGAAGCGCATTCCGCGGTCGCTCTGCCCGGCCCCCACCACCTCGATGCGTTTGGAGGGCAGCGGCGCAAGGCGGCAGTCGTCCATTTGGAAGAACTCGCCTTTGAAATCCGACCGGCCGCCGTCCCAGAGTTCGCGCATCACGGCGACGTATTCGGAGCAATATTCGTAGCGCTTGGCGAAGTGCGCCTCGCCGGGCCAAATGCCCATTTGCTGATACTCGGTCGGTTGCCATCCCGAGACGATGTTGATGCCGAAGCGGCCTGGCGCGATGCTGTCGATCGTGACCGCCATGCGGGCGGCCACCGGCGGCGGCACCGTCAGCACGGCGACCGAGGCGAAGAGCTGGATGCGCTTGGTCACCGCGGCGATGCCGGCCATGAGGGTGAAGGATTCGAGGTTTTCATCCCAATAGCCGCTGGGGCCGCCAAAGCCGCGCATCTTGATCATCGACAGCGCGAAATCGAGCCCGTAATGCTCGGCCTGCTGCACCACCGTGCGGTTGAGGTCGAAGCTCGGCGTGGTCTTGGGCGAAGTGGTGGAAATCAGCCAGCCACGGCTGCCGATGGGGATGAAGACGCCGAGCTTGGCCATGACACACTCCTTGCCGCAAGCGGTAGCCTGCAAAGGGCGTGCCGTGATAGGGCTGTAGCATGACGCGACAACTCATCGCCTCTGGATCGTCGTTCGAGACGGAGATCGGCTATTCCCGTGCAGTTGTAGACAGGGATTGGATTTTCGTGTCCGGCACGACCGGGTTTGATTACCGAACTATGACGATTTCGCCCGACGTGGTGGTTCAGGCCGAACAGGCGATGCGCAACATCAGCCAAGCTCTCGCGGAGGCCGGTAGCGGGTTTGCCGACGTGGTGCGGGTCCGCTACATTTTGCCGGATGCTGCCGATTTTCCAAGGTGCTGGCCGGTGCTGCGCCGGTATTTTGGCGCCATACGACCTGCTGCGACTATGATGGCCGCCGGGCTGCTAGACGCTCGCATCAAAATCGAGATTGAGGTAACGGCGCGCCGCCTTGCCTCGGCTTAGCAGAAGAAGGGGCCGGCGCATGCACCGGCCCCGCCCGCCTACTCGGCTGTTTCGCCCGCTTCGCTGAGCGCTTCGCCCAGGTGCTTGATCTTCTCGGCGTTCTTGCTGTCGCTCTTGCCGGCGATGGTAACGGTCTCCTTGCCGAGCTTCAGCACGAGCTTCTTGATCGCCCCGCCGTCGATCTCCTTGGCGTGCAGGTGCTTCTTCAGGCTTTCCAAGTCATGCAGGATGGTCTTGACGCCTGGCGCTTCCACCTTCTCGAGCGTGGCTTCCCACCCCTCGATGTTCTTGACGGCGGCGGCGACGGTGAAGCCTTTTACACCCTCTTTGAGGTGCTTGATGGTGGCATCGAACTGGGGCATGCGGCGCTTCTCCATTGTGGCCGCGCAAGGGCGCGCGGAAGCACTCCCAATGGTCTCGGCCCCAACGAAGTTTCCTGACTAACGTAGGATGTGAACAGCAAGGCGGCTTAGGGTGTCAGTGAGATGTCCAGGCCTTTGTAAATCCCGATGCCGTAGATGCCATGCGCACGCACGCCATGGGCGCGGCGGCCGGCGGCCACCCAGAGCTGCTCATGCACCAACGGGATCCACACGCTGGCTTCGGTCAACTGCTCCTGCAAATGGTCCAGCGCGTCGCGCTTGGTGGCGTCGTCCGTTGCGGTGCGGGCCTCCTGCAGCCATGCGTCGGTCTGCGGGTTCTTCCAGTTCATGCGGTTGGGCGTGGGCGTGTTGGCGGAGTTGAAGTAGAGGCTCAGCGCCTCGCTCGCCGACACATAGGGGTAGGACATCAGGAAGGCGCCGAAATCCTGGGTGGCCAGCTTGCTCCAGGCCACCGTCGCGTCCCACATCTGCACCTTCATCTCGACGCCGATGCGCTTGAGGTCGGCCTGCATCGCCTCGGCGGCGCGGTTGTTCAGCGTCTCGCTGATGCCATAGAGGGTGAATGAAGCGCGCACGCCGTCCTTGGCGCGTATGCCGTCCTCGCCCGGCACCCAGCCATTGTCGTCCAGCAGCTTGCGCGCGGCCGCCGGGTCGAAGTGGGGGAACTCCTGTTGCGACTTGGGGTCGTAATCCAGCACGGCCGGGTTCAGCAGGCTGTCGGCCGGGGTGGCGGCGCCGAACCACACCGCGCGGGCGATCGCGTCCCGGTTCACCGCCATCACCATGGCCCGGCGCAGCGCCTCGCTGTCCACCGCGGGCTTGTCGATCTTGAAGCCGACGAAATAGTCCCAGAAGTAGTTCGGCTGGTTGGAGAGCGTGATGCCCGGCGTGTTGCGCAAGGAGGCCAGCGCGATCGGCGGCGTGTACTGGGTCACGTCGCCTTGGCCGGACTGGATGGCGGCCAGGATGGTGTTCGAGTCCGGGATCACCCGCCAGATCACCCGGTCGACTTGCGGCGACGGGTTCTTGAAGATCGGCGGACCCCAGTTGTAGCCGGCATGCTTGGTAAGCACGAGATCCTGCCGCGGGGTCCAGGACGACCAGCAGAACGGCCCGGTGCCGTTGAAGCCTTGCACGCCGAAGTTCGGCCCCAGCTTCTCCACGCTGTTCTTGTCGACGACCGAAAGGAAGAACAGGCTGAGCTGGAGCGGCAGCTCGTTGAACGGCGCGGTGAGCTCGTATTCCACCGTGGTGGGGTCGGTCGCGCGCACGTCCTTTACCGGGCCGGCGCGCCAGCGGACGGGGCTGTGGGTCGCCGGGTCGATAAAGCGCTTGATCGTGTAGACCACGTCGTCGGCGGTCATCTTGCGGCCATCGCAGAACGTCACGTCATCGCGCAGCTTGAAGGTGTACAGCTTGCCGTCGGGGCTGACCGTCCAACTGGTGGCAAGGCCGGGGCGCACGGTCTTCATGTCCCAATCGAGCGAGGTGAGCGTGTCGGCCATGAAGGTGAGGCCTTCGCCGGCGGAGCGGGCAGTGGAGCGCGCCGGGTCGTAGTTGTCGGCGTCGATGGTGCGCAGGATTACGAGGGTGCCCGGCGGGGCGGTTTGGGCCATGGCCGGCGGTGCAATGGCCAGCGCCAAGGTCAACAGGATGCGCTTCATACCGGTCCCCTCAGGCTCCGCGGGTTCAGACTGCGCGGATCGAGTGCGTCCCGCAGGGCGTCTCCAAGCACATTGCATGCCAGCACCACGATGACGATTGCGACGCAGGGGACCACCGCGATGTGGGGGGCGAAGAACAGGAAGTTGCGGCCAGCGGACGCCATGGCGCCCAACTCGGCTGCGGGGGGCTGCGCGCCAAGGCCGAGGAAAGACAGGGCGGCGCCCAGCAAGATCACCTGGCCGAAGCGCAAGGTGGCAAACACCAGCAGGGCGGAGGCGCAGTTGGGCAGCAGGTGGCGCCCGATCAGCCGCGCGTTGCTCACCCCCGTGGCGCGCGCGGCCTCGATGTAGTCGCGTCCCATCTCCACGCTGCCGGCGGCCCTGGCGATACGGGCGGTGAGCGGGATCGTGCCGAGCGCCAGCGCCAGCACGATGGCCGGCACACCGGGGCCGAGGATCGCCGCCAGCGCCAGGCCGAACAGGATGGCTGGGAATGACAGCAGCACGTCCATGCAGCGCATGATGGCGCCGTCGGCCCGGCGGTAGAACGCAGCCAGCAACCCGAACGCCGCCCCAGGAAGGCCGCCGAGCACCGTGGCGGCCACGCCGATGACCAAGGTAAGCCGCAGCCCGAACAGCACCCGCGTCACCATGTCGCGTCCCTGGTCGTCCGCCCCCAGCCAAAGGCCAGGACCCGGGGGCGCCATCGCGAGGCTGAGGTCGTTGTCGGACGGGTCGGTAGGGGCGAGCCAGGGTGCGAGCAGGGCGAGCAGCACCACGGCCGCCATCACCAGCAGCGCGGCCAGGCCGGCCGGGTCTCGCAGCAGGCGCTTCACGCGCGGCTATAGTGTTTTAGAGGTAGAGTCGGAGCACTGTTGATGCTACGCCCGCGACCAGAATGCCGAACATACACTTCAACGAAAGCAAATCGCCCTCGATTTTGCCAAACCGCTTTTCCAGCGTCAGTATCAGCGCATCGAACTTGCGACCCATCTGATTAAACCGCTCGTTCATCTCGGTGCGCAGGCCGGTGGTCTCGCTCTGGACATTCGATAGCGCCCCCGCCGCCTTCCGAGCGGCGTCGTCATCGACTCCCACGGACTTGAAGGCGTCATACACTTCGAGGATCAGCGTCGTCATGACCAACTCCAGGCTGCACCCTTTCTAGCACAGCCCAAGCCGCTACGCACGGACCCGCGGGTCTAGCCAGGTGCTGAGCAGGTCCACGGCGAGGTTCACCGCGATGAATCCGGTGGCCAGCACCAGGATCGTGCCCTGCGCCATCGGAAAGTCGGAGGAGAGGATGGCGCCGACCGCCAGGCGGCCGATGCCGGGCCAGGAAAAGATCGTCTCCGTCACCACCGCCCCGCCGAGCAGGTAGCCGATCTGCAGCCCAATCAGCGTCACCACTGGGATGAGCGCGTTGCGTAGCGCATGCCGAACCACCACCGCGCCTTCGCCCAGGCCCTTGGCGCGTGCGGTGCGGACGTGGTCGGCGGTGAGCGTGTCCAGCACCGACGAGCGTGTCATCCGCGCCACGGGCCCGATGAACACCGCGCCCAGCGTGATGGCCGGCAGCGCCACCGATTGCAGGCCCGCCAGCGTCCAAAGCGGCCCGGCGCGGCCGGTGAACGGCAGGAGCTGCCACTTGAACCCGACAAACCAGATCAGCACCAGCCCCACGAAGAACACCGGGACCGAGACGCCCGCCACGCCCAGGGCCATCACCAGCCGATCCACGGAGCGGCCGCGCCCCACGGCGGCCAGCGTGCCCATGGCGATGCCGAGCGGAACCGCCCAGACCAAGCTGGCCACCAGCAGCTCGACCGTGGGGCCAACCGTGTTGCCGAGCTCGGCGGCGACCGGCTCGTTGTTGATCACCGAAACGCCGAGGTCGCCTTGCAGCAGGCGCCACAGATAGCGGCCGAACTGCACCGGCAGCGGCTGGTCGAGCCCCAATTGCTGGCGGATGGCGGCGATCACGTCCGGCGTGGCCATCGGGCCGGCCCGCACCGCCGCCGGGTCGGCGGGAACAACCTGCATCAGCAGGAATCCCACCAGCAGCACCCCAAGCAGCACGGGGATGGCGAGCAGCAGCCGCTGGCCCGCATGCCGCAGCAGCGCCGCCATCTAGCGCGGCCCGATATGGGCGATCGCGGAGATCTGCACCAGCGCGTCCGGCTTGACCAGGCCGCAGAGCACGCACACCCGGGCCGGCTTCGCCGCCGGGAAGTAGTCGGCATACGCCCGATTGATGGCCTCGTAGTTCGCCCAATCAGTAATGAAGATCTGGCAATTGGTGACCTGGGACATGAACCCACCAGCCGAAGCCACGATGGCATGGATACGCTGCATCACGTGGTGGGTCTGGCCCGCGGCATCACCGAGACAAACGACGTTGGCCGACGCATCCAGCGGCAGGATGCCTGACACGTAGAGCACGCCATCGGCAAGGATGCCGGGCGTGTAGGGCACCAGCGGCCGGCCAGTGCCGGGCGGTATGATGGGCTTGAGCGTCACGATGGTCCCTTCTGCCAGCAGCGCCGGTTGCATGCGCGTGGCGAGTACATTGCCCGATTGCCAAAACTACGCAAATGTAACGCTCGCGTCCCGACAGGCGGGCGGAGTGACCTGAATGCACTATTACCTGGTAAGGCTCACCTACACGCCGGCGGCGTGGGGAGACATGATCAAGTCGACCACAAGCCTGGATCAGCGGCTTGACCCGGTGCGGAAGCTGATCCGGCAGCTTGGGGGATCGCTGGCCTCCTATCATTTCTTCGATACGCCCCATTTCGCCAGCGCTGCCGCCGCGGCGCATGTGGTCACGGACAAATTCGCCATGTTCGGCGAGCATGACCTGCTGACCATCCTGGCCGTGCCCGACCACGCCACGGCGCAGGCCTTCAACATGGCGGTGATGGCGGAGCCCGGCTTGAAGACGGTGGACCTGACCGCAATGATGCCGCTGAACGATGCCATCGGCGCGATGGCCCGCGCGCAGGCTGCGGTAGCGGCCACCGGCTATGCCGCGCCCGGCCGGACTCCTTGACCGAAGCGAGCCAGTCGGCACCGCGGTGATGGCGGGCAGGGCCGCCGCGGCATGACCATCGTCCTGTGTCGCCAATGCGGCGTGGCGGGCCGGGGTGGCGCGCGCTTTTGCGACGGTTGCGGCACGCGCCTGTTCCCCACCGCCGCCGATCTTGCCCCGCCGCGCTCAGAGGAGGAGCTGAAACATATCACCGTCCTGTTCGGCGATGTCGTCGGCTCGACCGAGATTATCGCCGACCTTTCGCCCGAAGAAGCCAGGCAGCGGCTGACGCCGGCCATCGACGTGATGGCCGAGGCGGTGGTGGCGTTTGGCGGCACGCTCAACCAAACCCAGGGCGACGGCATCATGGCGCTGTTCGGCGCCCCGCACAGCATGGAGGACCATGCGCTGCGGGCCTGTTGCGCAGCACTGCGGATGCATGAGCTGGCCGCGTTGCTGCGGCCGCCGACTGGCTTGCGCGCCGGCCTGGCCTCCGGCCTCACCATTCTCAGCGCGGGCGGCGGCATGGGCGCCGCGGGCGCCTACCTTGCTTTCGGCGCCACCATCCATCTCGCCTCCCGCCTGCAGCACCTCGCCGAACCAGGGCGGACGCTCTGCTCTGGCGAGGCGATCCGGCTCGCCGGGCCGGCGGTGATGAGCGAGGCGCTGGGCGGCCGCAGCATCCGCGGGCTGCCGGACGAGGAGGAGGTCTTCGCGCTGCTCGGGGTGAGCCGCAGCAGCTTTCGGTTCAACAGCGCCATCGCGCGCGGGCTCAGCCCGCATGTCGGACGAGCCGACGAGTTGGCCGGGTTGCAGCAGGCGGCCGGGCTGGCCGAGCTTGGGCAAACGGTGATCGCCGCGGTGGTGGGCGAGGCTGGCATCGGCAAGTCCCGCCTGGTTTGGGAGTTTGCCCGCTCGCTCAACCTGCTGACTTGGCAGGTGTATAAGGCAGAGGCGGTCTCCTACGGCCGTAGTATCCCCTACCTATTGGCCACCGGGCTGCTGCGGTCCTGCCTGGATGTGGATGACCGCAGTCCGCCCGCCGAAGCCGCCGCCCGGGTGTTGGCTCAGCTTGCCGAGCTCGGCGGGCTGCCGCCGCTGCTGCAGACCGCGCTGCTCTCCCTGCTGGTGCTGCCGACCGGGGCGGGAGCCGCCGAGTGGGACGCGCTGGAACCGGCCCAGCGGCGCGCAGCGCTACGGGACGGCGCGGTGCGGCTGCTGCAAGCGCTGGCGAATGGCCGGCCGCTGATGCTTCTGGTGGAAGACCTGCATTGGGCCGATGAGGAGAGCCTGCGCCTGCTCGACCTAGTGGCCGCTCAAACGCCGGGCCTGCTGCTGCTGAGCACTTACCGATCGGGGTTCGACCCGGCGTGGAGCGGGGCAGCCGTAACCACGCTGCCGCTGGGCCCGCTGGGAGCCGAGAGCATGCAGCATCTGGCCGAGGCCGCCTGCGCCGGCACCATCGATGCCGCGTTGCAGAGCGAGCTGCTCGACCGCGCCGCCGGCAATCCATTCTTCCTGGAAGAAATGGCGCGCGCGGCCTCGCTCGCCCAGCGCGCCACCGCCCGGGCCGGCCGCCGTAGCCTTGCCGCCGTTCCCGCCACCGTGCAGGCCGTGCTGGCCGCGCGCATCGACCGGTTGGGCGGGCAGGAGAAACAGGTGCTCACCGCCGCCTCGGCGCTCGGCACCCGCTTCGCCGGTGACATGCTGCGGGCGCTGTTTGCCGACCAGCCGGGTGCTGCCTTCCAGGCGCAGATGAACCGCCTGGCAGAAGCCGGGCTGCTGCGGGAAGATCGCACCAATAGCGGCGATTACGGGTTTGCCCACGCGCTCATCCAGGAGGTGGCCTATGCCGGGCTGCCCGCTGCCCGCCGCCGCAGCCTTCATGCCGACATCGTTGGCGTCATCCAGTCGGTCTATGCCGACCGGTTGCCAGACCAGGCCGAGCGGCTGACCTACCACGCACAGCAGGGCGAGGCGTGGGAGGAGGTGGCGATCTATGCCCGCTTGGCCGGGCAGCGTGCCGCGAGCCGGTCCGCCTATGGCGATGCCGTCGGCTTCTTCCAGCAGGCGATTGCCGCGTGCGAGCGCCTGCCGCACTCGGACGAGACGCTGGCGGTGCGCATCGACTTGCGATTCGAGTTGCGCAATGCGCTGTTCCCCACCTCCGACATCGGCCAGGGCCTGATCCACTCGCAGGAGGCGGAGCGGCTGGCGGCCCAACTTGGAGATCGGCGCCGGCTGGCCTGGGCCACCGCCTTTCACGCCCGCGACCTGACGCTCAAGGGCCGGCAAGGCGAGGCAATCACCATCGTCGAGCGGGCAATGGCAATCGCCGGAGATGATGCAGAGCTCGCCATCACCTTGGGGTTCTACCGTGGCCTGGCGGACTACTTCCGTGGCGCCCATGAAGCGGCGGCGGCCACGCTGCAAGCCGCCATCCGCCGCGCTGAGGCCGGCGACCGGTTCCGCCGCTACGGCCTGCCGGCGCCTGCCACCCTTTACCTGCGCGCCTGGCTAGCCTGGAGCCTCGCGCGTATGGGCCGCACGGTGGAGGCCGAGGAGATCGTAGACGGCATCCGCACCGTGGCCACCGAATACGGTCAGCCCCTGGGCCACCTCGTCGCCCTGCTGAGCGAAGGCGTGGTGCACGCTTTTGCCGACCGGCTGATCGAGGCGGAGGCGGTGCTGGAGCAATCCCTGGCGCTCTGCCGGCGCTGGGAGTTCTACTCCTGGTTCACCAATATCGCGCGCATCCTGGGATACGTGCTGCACCGAATGGGGCGCAGTGAGGAGGCCACCGTGCTGCTCGGCGAATGCGTCGGCCGCAGCCGCAAGGGAGCCGTGCTGGTGGGGCTTGCCAGCGAGCTGGCCTGGCTGGCCGAGGCGCAGCTTGGCGCCGGGCACACCGATCTGGCCCTGGCCACCGCCCACGAGGCGGTCGGCGTAGCGCAGCACCAAGAGGAACGCGGCAACGAGGCGTTCGCCCGCTATGCTCTTGCCCAGGTGCTAGCTGCGTTTGGCACCTGGCACGAGAGCCTGGAGCAATACCGCGCCGCGGCGGCGTTGGCCGAAGACTGCGGCATGCTGCCCCTGCTGCAACGCTGCCGCGACGCGCTGCGCCTTGCCGACCCCACCCTTGCCTGACTGTGAGGATGCCATGGCAGATCCGGTGACCGTGACCAATTGGCTGCGCTTGAGCGACTGCATCACCACCTCCGGCCAGCCGACCGAAGCCGAGCTGCAAGCGATCGCGGCCCTGGGGGTGCGAACCGTCATCAACCTGGCGCTGCACACCCATGAGCGGGCCTTGCCGGACGAGGCCGGCAGCGTGGCGGCACTCGGGATGGCCTATGTTCACATCCCGGTGGACTTCCAGCACCCGACCGACGCCGATTTCGAGCGGTTTTGCGCGGCGCTGCAAACGGCGCTGCCGCAGCCGGTGCATGTCCACTGCATCATGAATTGGCGAGTTTCGGCCTTCTTCTACCGCTATCACCGCGACGTGGCGGGCCTTGCGGAGCCGGCGGCCCGGGCGGAGCTGGAGCGGGTCTGGCAGCCGGACGGTGTGTGGGCGGACTTCATCCGTCCCCGCGCTTAGAGACCTGGTGCCTGAAGTTGGGCGCTTGAAGGCGTTCGCCGGGCGCGCCATGTCCTGCGCATGCGCCACGATACAAGATTGCAGTTGGACATGACTCCGGACGGTCAATTCCGGACCCCGAACCGTTCGCCGATTGCGACGCAGATTTTTGCCGGGGCGGTGCTGGTGGCGGTGGTGGCCGGTGGGCTCGCCGCAGCAGCGTTCGCGCTGTGGATCGCGCTGCTGCTGGTTCCGGTGGCGATCGTCGCCATCGTGTTTGCGGTCCTGGTGCTTCGGTTCAAGCTGTGGCAGGCCCGCCGCAATGCAGCCGGTTACAGCGGCAGCCGGTTCATGGCACGGCGGCCATAGCGCTGATCTGCTTGTAGTAGAACTGCGACTCACCGGCCGCGCCGAGCCGATAGCCCGGGATGGTGCCCGCTTCTGTCCAGCCCAAGCTGCGGTAAAGCACGACGGAGTGCGCGTCGGCCTGGCCTTCCAAGGTTAGCAACGTCCGCCCCGCGCGCCGGGCCGCGTCTTCAGCGGCGGCC
>CAXTNN010000048.1:0-17422 GCA_964245545.1 uncultured Acetobacteraceae bacterium
TACATCGCCTTTGCCGCCCTGGTGCTGCTCGACCTCGCCATCACCCCTGGCTTCCGCAACCCGGCGGTCATTCGCAGCCTGTTGTTCGAATCCGCCCCCGTGCTGCTGATCGCGCTGGGGCAAAGCCTGGCGGTCGGCACCCGCGGGATCGACCTTTCGGTGGGCTCGGTGATGGCGCTGAGTTCGGCGGTGATCGGCATCTCGCTCCCGCTGGGCCAGGGCGTGGCATTGCCGCTGGGGATTGCCGCCGGGCTCGCCTGCGGGCTGCTGAACGGCGCCCTGGTTTCGATGCTGCGGATCGACCCGCTGATCTCCAGCCTGTCGCTGCTGGTGGCGGCGCGCGGGCTGGCGCAGGCGCTGCTGGGCGGGGCGCGGACCGACCTGCCGTTTGACGGCCCCATCCCGTGGCTCGGCGCGTCCTCGGCCCTGGGGCTGCCGGTGACGGCGGTGATCGCCTTCGCCGCCGCCGCCGTGTTCGCGTTCTTGGTGAAGGCCACCGTGTTCGGCCACTATGCCATCTTCGCCGGCGCCAGCCGCACCGCCGCCTTCCTGGCGGGGCAGCCGGTGCGCCGCACCCTGGCCTTCGTATATGGATTGAGCGGGCTGCTGGCGGGGGTGGCTGGCCTGTTCGCCACCGCCCGGCTCGGCGCGGCAGACCCGAACTACATCGGCGTGCAGTTCGAGTTGGACGCCATCGCGGCGGCGGTGATCGGCGGCACGCCGCTATCGGGCGGGCGGGTGTCGGTACTCGGAACGGTATTCGGCGTGCTGCTGCTTCAGGTGCTGGATGCGAGCTTCATCATGAACAACGTCAGCGCCACCTACGCGCAGATCCTGAAGGCCGCCTTCATCGTCGGCGCGCTCTACCTGCAGCGGGCGGGCGGATGAGCGCAATCGTGGCCGCCCCGGCGGGGGTTCGGCGGGCGCAGCTTATCGGCCTGCTGCAGTCGCGTGGCGCCATCCTGGTGCTGCTCGCCGCAGTCGCGGTGGCGGCGGTGCTGTTTCCAGACTTTCTGCATGCGGGCAACCTGTCCGACATCGTGACCGCAGCCAGTTTCCTCGGCCTGGTCACGGTGGGGCAAACGCTGGTGATCATTCTCGGCGGGTTTGACCTGTCAGTCGGCTCCATGGTGGGGCTCGGCACCGTGCTGGCGGCGTTTGCCCAGCCGTACGGATGGGCGGCGGCACTGCTGTTGCCAGTGATCGCCGGGGTGGCGGTGGGGGCGGTCGAGGGCGTGCTGATCGCCCGCGCCCGCATGGCGCCGTTCATCGTTACCTTGGCTTCGCTGCTTGCTTTGAAGGGTGCGGCGATCGCCTTGGCGGGGGAGAGCATGGTGATCGCCACGCCGGGCTTCTTTGGCCTGATCGCCAACGGGCATGTGCTGGGGGTCAGCACGCTCATCTTCATCCTGGCCGGGGTGTTTGCAGGGGGCGCGCTGCTGCTGAACCGCACCCCGTTCGGCGCCGCGGTGTTCGCCATCGGCGGCAACGAGGAGGCCGCCCGCATGCTCGGCATCCGCGTCGAGCGCACCAAAATCCTGACCTATTGCGTGAGCGGAGGCTTGGCAGGCCTGTCTGGCGCCCTGCTCGCAGCCCGGCTCAGCAGCGGCCTCTCCGCGGCCGGGACGGGCTACGAGCTGCAATCCATCGCCGCCGCGGTGATCGGCGGCGTGCTGCTCACTGGCGGCGTCGGCACCATGGGGGGCGCGCTCTCCGGCGTGTTGCTGCTCGGGCTGATCAACAACGTGATCAATCAGATCGGCTCGCTGAGCGCGGCCTATCAGGGCCTTGCCAGCGGGGCGTTCCTGCTGGCGGCGGTGGTGATCCAATCAGGGCTGACGCGGAGCCGGCAGACCAGTTGAGCGCCGCCATGTCGGCTATTGCAGCGGCATGTGCGTGCGGTCCTTCACGCGGAGGATCACCAGCGTGCTGACCAGGGCCGCCGCCATCACGTAGAAGGTGGGCGCCAGCGGGTTGCCGGTCCATTCTACCAGCGCGATGGCAATGAACGGCGCGAACCCGCCAAACACCGCCACGGCGACGTTGTAGCCGAGCGACAGCGACGTGTAGCGCACGCTGGTCGGGAACAGCTCGCATAGCAGGGCAGGACCCGGGCCGCTGAACACCGCCAGCAGCACCGCCGCAATCCCCTGGGCTATGACCAGGCCCAGAAAGTCCCGCCGCTCCGCCACAAGCAGGAACAGCGGATAGCTCAGCACCAGGTAGCCGATCGCTGAAGTAAGCAACATGGTGCGGCGGCCGATCCGGTCAGACAACGCACCCAGCGGCGGAGTTAAGGTGGTGAGGATGAGGATCGCGACCGTGTTGGACGCCAGGGCGACGCGCGCCGGCATATGCAGCGTCTGGGCCACGTAGCTCGGCATGAACGTCAGGAACAGGTAGCTGGACACCGTCCAGATCACCGTAAGCCCCAGCCCGGTCAGCACCTTGCCCCGATGCGTGGTGAGCGCCAGGCGCAGCGGCGAGGCGACCACCTCGTGCCGGGCGACCGTGCGCTCGAAAGCCGGCGTCTCGCCCACGCGCGAGCGCAAGTAATAGCCGACCGGCGCCAGCAGGAAGCCGAGCAGGAACGGCACGCGCCAGCCCCACTGTATCAGGCTCGCCGGGTCCATCAGCGCCGTGAGGGCATACGCGCTGCCGGAGCCAGCCAGCAGCCCCAGCCCGACGCTGAATTGCTGCCAACTGCCGAAGAAGCCGCGGCGTCCCTCCGGGGCATATTCCACCAGGAAGGACGCTGCGCCGCCCCATTCGCCGCCAGTGGAGAAGCCCTGCACCAGCCGGCACACCACCAGCAGCGCCGGGGCGAGCAGGCCAAGGGAGCCATAGCCGGGGATCAGGCCAGTCAGCGCCGTTGCCAGCGCCATCACCGTAACGGTGAGCACCAGGGCCGCCTTGCGCCCGTGCCGATCGCCATAGGCGCCGATCACCACGGCGCCAACGGGACGCATGATGAAGCCGACGCCGTACGTGGCGAAGCTGCCGAGAAGCGAGGTGACGGGATTGGCCGCCGGAAAGAACGTGCGCCCGATCGATGCGGCGAAGAAGCCGTAGATCGCGAAGTCGAATAGCTCGAAGAAATTGCCGACCACGCAGGACAGCAGCGCCCGGCGGCGCAGCGTGGCCAGGTCCTCGGCGCCGATCGTCATTGCTGTGCTCATCCCAACCTCCTACTTGCCGCCGTCCACGCTTAGCGTTTGCCCGGTGATCCAACCCGCCGCATCGCTGACGAGAAACAAGACGGCATTGGCGATATCCTCGGCCGTGCCGAGCCGCCGCATGGCGATGCGCTCGATCATCTGGCGCTGGCCCTCGGCGCCGTAGCCCTGCCATTGCCGCTCCGAGCTGGGATTGGACCGGATGAAGCCCGGCGCCACGCTGTTCACGGTGATGCCGAACGGACCCAGTTCGTGCGCCAACTGCCGGGTGAGCCCGATCTCCCCCGCCTTGGCGGCGGCATAGGCCTGGATGCCGGTGAGGCTCACGCCCAGCCCGGCGCCGCTGGAGATGGTCACGATCCGGCCCCGCCCTGCCGCCTTCATCGCCGGGATCACCGCCTGCGCCACCGTGAAGGCCCCGGTGAGGTTGACCGCCAGGATCGCCTGCCACTGCGCCGGCGTGACGGTCTCCGCCGCCTGGCCCACCTGGCCGCAAACCCCGCCCGCGCTGTGCACCAGAATGTCGGGCGCGCCAAAGCGGCCGATGACGGACGCAGCCGACGCCGGGTCGGTCACGTCGAGCACGGCAGTCTCTAACCCGGCGGACGCAGCCTCGCTCAGCCCGGCGGCGTCCAAGTCGGCGGCCAGCGTGCGCGCGCCGCACCGCGCCAGCCCAAGCGCGATCGCCCGCCCGATCCCTTGCGCCGCTCCGGTGACCAGCGCGGTGCGTCCCTCGAGTGCCACGTGGAGAGGATGGGCGACGGCATCGGTCATTCAAACATCCTTGCAAAAGCCGAGGCAGCGTCGCGCCTCCGCCGGTGGCTTGCAAGGAGGTGTCGTCACGCTCAGGCTCATCGCGTTCGGAGGAGACCGGCCGTGACGACGCTCATCTATGCCGACCGGCTGATCGATGGCACCGGGGGCGCCCCGCTGCCGGACGCAATCCTGGCCGTGGCCGATGGCCGGGTGGCTGCGGTGTTCCAGGGCCAAGTCCCGGACGGAGCGGTGCCCGACGATGCCACGACGCTCGATTGCCGCGGCTGCACGCTGCTGCCCGGGCTCATCGACGCCCATGTGCACCTCAACCTACCCGGCGACGGCACCACGCTTGAAGACGCCATGCGCGAGAGCGACGGCGTGCTGACCGCCACGGCAGCCTTCGCCGCCGCCCGCGCGCTGCAATCGGGCATCACGGCGGTGCGCGACATGGGCGCCGCGCGTGCCACCGTGTTCGATGTGCGGCGGTCGATGGCACTCGGCCATGGGCAAGGCGCGCGCATCCTTGCCTGCGGCCAGCCGATCACCATCACCGGCGGGCACACCTGGTATCTCGGCGGCGAGGCCGACGGCGAGGACGCGCTGCGCCGCAAGGTGCGGGAGATGGTCAAGCTTGGCGCCGACTTCATCAAGGTGATGGCAAGTGGCGGCGGCACCGTCGGCACCGCCTCGTGGCTGCCCGCCTTCCGGCCGCAGGAACTGGCCGCGATCACCGACGAGGCGCACCGGATGGAGCGCAGGGTGGCGATGCATTGTCTGTGCGCCGCAGCCACCGACGCTGCGATCGCAGCCGGCGCCGACCACATCGAGCATGCCGGCTTCATCGTCGATGCGGCCGGGCGGCAGGAGTATGAGCCTGCAACGGCGGAGCGCCTCGCGCGCAGCGGGCTGCCGGTGAGCGCCACCCTCGCCGTCGCCGGCTGCGCCGTGGCGGCGATGGAGCGGCTCGACGGGCGCACGCCGGAGCAGCAGGCGTTCCTCGACCGCTGGCGCCGCATGCTCGACGTCAACCTAGCGCAGTTCGGCCGCATGCTGGAGGCGGGCGTGCGCTTCGTCGCCGGAACCGATGCCGGCTGGCGCTTCACCGGCATCGACGCGCTGCCGCTGGAGTTGGCGCTGATGCACGGGGGCGGCATGGCCGCGCCGGCGGTGATTGCGGCCGCGACCGGCGGTTGCGCCGCAGCGCTTGGCCTGCAGGACGAGGCTGGCACGTTGCGGCCCGGCATGCCGGCCGACGTCATCGCCGTGGCCGGCGACCCGCTCGACGATCTCCGCAGCCTGAGCAGCGTGCGGCTGGTCGTACAAGGCGGCGTGGTAAGGTCTGGCCCGGCGGAGGTGCTGTAGCCGTCCCTACTCCAACCGCACCCCTGCCCCCGGATGCGGCAGCTCCAACCGGTCCCCGCGCCCAAACAGCTTCTGCCGCAGCGTTCCCGCCTGGTAAGCCCGCTTGTAGCGCCCCCGCCGCTGCAGCTCCGGGACCAGCCAGCGGACGACGTTGGCAAACGTCTCATGCGCAACCATCGAGGCCAGGTTGAACCCGTCCGCGCCCGTCGCCGCGAGCCAAGCCTCCATCTGATCCGCCACCGTGCCGGCCGACCCGGTGAACACCGGGCCGCTGCCCCCCAGCCCGACATGTTCGGCCACGTCGCGCACCGTCCAGGTACGGGACGGGTCGGCCCGGGTCACGTTTTCCATGGTGGACCGCCCGGCGTCGTTTTCAATGAAGCGGACCGGCTCGTCCAAGCCATAGATCGAGAGGTCTACGCCGATCCAACCGGACATCAGCGCCAGCGCGCCCTCGTGGCTGACGTAACTGCGATACTCCGCGTGCAACGCGCGAGCCGCCGGGTCCGATCCGGCAACAATGGCGGTGGCTAGGGTGAAGATGACGACCTCGCGGCCGGCCTCGGCGGCCAGGGCGCGGATGGCGGCCACGCGCGGCGCTACGGCGGCCACGCTGGGACCGGAGACGAACACGCATTCGGCATGGCGGGCGGCAAAGGCGCGGCCGCGTGGCGATGACCCGGCCTGATAGATCACCGGCGTGCGCTGCGGCGAGGGTTCGGCGAGATGGATGCCGTGCACCGCCGGCACGTCCTGATGCACCGGGCGGATGCGGTCAGGCTGGGCATACCGGCCAGCGGGACGGTCGGCCACCACGGCGTCATCGGCCCAGCTTGCCTCCCACAGCCGATAGGCGGCCTGCATGATCGGCTCGGCGGCGTCATAGCGGTCGTCATGCGCCGCCTGGCGGGCCAGGCCGGCGGCTTTGGCAGCGCTGTCTAGGTAGCCGGTCACCACGTTCCAGCCGATGCGGCCGCCGGTGAGATGGTCCAGGGTGGAGAAGCGGCGCGCCAGCGGGATGATCGGCTCGTAGGACAGGTTCACCGTCACGCCAAAGCCCAGATGCTCCGTCACGGCGGCCATGGCGGGGATGAGCAGCATTGGGTCGTTGGCCGGAACCTGGGCGGCGCTGCGCAAGGCCGCATCCGGGCCGCCGCCATAAACGTCGTAGGGGCCCAGCACGTCGGCGAAAAACAGCCCGTCGAACAGCCCGGCCTCCAGCAGGCGCGCCAGTTCGGTCCAGAACGGCAGGGTGCGGTATTCGAGCGAACGGTCGCGCGGGTGGCGCCACAGGCCCGGCGCCTGGTGGCCAAGCGCGTTCATGGTGAAGGCGTTGAGCCGGATTTCGGCGCCTGGCATACCCCCCTCCCCCACGCGATCTCGGTGCGGTGACCGTCTCACAGGCGGCCAAGGACCCGTCAGGAAATCGCTTGAAACTCACTCACCCCGCATGGTGATGCTGGGCGATGCCAAACCAGCCAAGTTTCGCCGAGGCCCGGTTGCGCGCGGACCAGCGTGCGGCGGTCGTCTACCACGTGCGCCGGGTCCTGCGCGAACTGATCGACCTGGGGTCCGAGTTAGCACGGCTTCTGCAACGCCGCATCGGCAACCCAGCGGCGCACGAAGCCGCCGAGTTGCCCGAACTCGCCGCCCGACTGGTCGGCGTGGCGCGCGCGGTCCGGTCCGGCATCAGGCTCATGGAGCAGCTTGAAACGATGGCGTCAGCGCGCCCGCGCCAGCAGAACGCGGCCCTGCGGAGCAACGTGCTGTCTCTGATCCGCACTGCAGTGCCGCGGCTCACCAACGAGGCTCTTGGGGTCACTTGGCGCGGCACCGAAACCCTTGAGCATGCCGAACCGCTGGAAACCATCGAAAGCCGCCTGATGCCGGACCATCTGGCGGCGATCTGCCGCGACTTGGGGCATGCCGCGCCGCTCGCCGGGCAATCCTGGAGGCGCCGCACCGCGCTCGATCTCGCAGCCTTGTGCGAGTTCGCCGCCGGCCGCGGCCCGGTGCCATGGGAAATGGGCAAGGTAGTCCCGCTGGTGCCTCGCAATTGGCCCGGGAACCGGCGCTAGCCCGAAGGGTATTGCACGGTGGCCAAGCACTGCACGCTAATCCCGTCCGTGCGGTCGGAAAACCCAGACTCAAGCGACGCCACCTGCTTGATGCTGACCCGCGAGACCGCCGTCTCCAGCAGCGTCGCCAAACGCGCCACCATGGCGGGGTGGTAGGGGCCGATATCGGGCGTGCTGGTCAGCACGGTGATGTCCACGTGCACGATCCGCCCGCCTTTCATCGCCACCATCGACACCGCCTGGCGCACGAACACGTCCGACGTCATGCCGCGCCAGCGGGGCAAATGCGGCTGGAAGCGGCCCTGACCCTCCAGGCCGCCGACGGTGCCGACCAGCGCGTCCGTCACCGCGTTCAGCGCCATGTCGGCGTTGTAGTCGCGGCCGATTCCCATCGTGTGGGGGACGGGGATGCCGCAGATGAACAACTGGTCGCCCGAGGTCCAACGGTGGAAGTCGAAGCCGAAGCCGGTATGCACCTCCTGCCGGCCGCGGGCGAGGATCAGCTCGGCGCGCTCGAGGTCGCGCTCGGTGGTGATCTTGATGTTGTCTTCGCTGCCCAGCGCCACCGCCACGGCCATGGCGTCGCTCTCCGCCACCAGCGAGTCGTCGGTGAGGTCGGACGAGTTCGGGTTGCGCAGGTGCAGCTTCTGGTGGGCGGCGAGGATGCGGTTGAACAGGAAGCCCTGCGGCGTTTGCGCCCGCCACATCTCGGCCCGGTCCACGGTGGCGCTCACCAGGCCGCCGGGGGCGCGCTTGAGGGTATCCACCACCGGGATGCCGGTGATCACCGCGGGCGCACGGTCCAGCGTGGCCAGCACCGTCGAGATCGCTTCCTGCTCCACGAACGGGCGCACGCCGTCATGGATGATCACCTTGGTCGGATTGAGCCCGGCGATGCTCTCCAGGCCGAAGCGCACCGACTCCTGCCGGGTCGCGCCGCCGATCACGGGGGGTGGTACGTCCAGCCCGTGCAGCGCCCGGTGATACAGGTCCCGGTCGCTGGGATGGATCACCACCTGCGTGTAGCTGATCTCGGGGTGGCGAAGGAAGGCGATGACGGTGTGGCGGAGGATGGGCGTGCTGTCGAGGTCCCGGTATTGCTTCGGGATCGCGCCGCCCATGCGGCTGCCGCGCCCCGCTGCAACGATGATGGCTGCATTCATGCTCGTGTTCACCCCGCCCCCACTTTGCGCGCGGCACCATAGCGGGCCAGATAGGGGCGCTGCAAAGAGGAGGCGTTCCCGATGAAAGCCGTTGGTTACCATCAGCCGGGCCCGATCGACCGCGCCGACGCCTTGCTCGACCTCGACCTGCCCTCGCCCGAAGCCACCGGGCGGGACCTGCTGGTCGAGGTGAAGGCGGTTTCGGTGAACCCGGTGGACACCAAGGTGCGAGCCACCACCCCGCCCGACCACGGCGCACGCGTGCTCGGCTTCGACGCGGCGGGGGTGGTGTTGGCGGCTGGCCCCAACTGCACCCTGTTCTCGCCAGGCGATGAAGTGTTTTACGCCGGGTCGATCGCCCGGCCCGGCAGCAACAGCGAGCGGCAGTTGGTGGACGAGCGGATCGCGGGCCGCAAGCCCCGCTCGCTGGACTGGGGGGCGGCCGCAGCCCTGCCGCTGACGGCGCTGACCGCGTGGGAATGCCTGTTCCACCGCATGGAGGTGCGCCGCCCCGTGGCGGGGGGCGCGCCGGCGCTGCTGATCATCGGCGGCGCCGGCGGGGTCGGCTCCATCGCCATCCAACTGGCCCGGCAACTCACCGAACTGGTCGTGATCGGCACGGCATCGCGCCCCGAAACCCAGGCTTGGGCGGCGGACATGGGCGCGCACCACGTCATCGACCACAGCCAGCCGCTCGCGGCGGAAGTGGCCGCCTTGGGCCTGGGCTCCCCCAGCTTCGTGTTCTCCACCACGCAAACCGACCGGCATGCCTCGCAGATCGCCGACCTGATCGCGCCGCAGGGCCGCCTGGGAGTGATCGACGACCTGGCGCAGGCAGGGCTGTTCAAGCGCAAATGCGTCTCGATCCATTGGGAGTTCATGTTCGCCCGGGCGGTGTTCGACACGCCGGACATAGGCGAGCAGGGCGCGCTGCTGAACGAGGTGTCGCGCCTGGTGGACGAGGGGGTGCTGCGCAGCACCGCTACGGCGCGGCTCGGGCCGATCAACGCCGCCAACCTCAAGCGTGCCCACGCTTTGGTCGAGAGCGGCACGGTGCGCGGCAAGCTGGTTCTGGAAGGATTTGAGCCATGAAAGTCACGGTAGCCCTGGTGCTTGCCTCGCTGCTTCCGCCCGGGATGGCGCATGCGGCCGATGTCACCGTCATGATCTCGGGCGGGTTCCAATCCACTTTCGAGGCGCTGGCGCCCCAGTTCGAGGCGGCCACCGGAGACCACGTCACGGAAGTGCCGGGCCCCTCGATGGGCCAGACCGCGGGCGCCATCCCCAACCGGCTCAAGCGCGGCGAGCGGGATGACGTGCTGATCATGGTGGGCACCGCGCTGGACGGGCTGATGCAGAACGGCCAGGCGGCGCGGGGCAGCCGGGTGGACCTGGCGCGGTCGCCCATTGCCATGGCGGTGCGCGCGGGGGCGCCGGTGCCCGACATCAGCACGCCGGCCAAGCTGCGGGCGGTGCTGCTCGCCGCCAAGTCGGTCGCCTACTCGGACAGCGCCAGCGGAGTCTACATCCAGGCCGAGCTGTTCAAGAAGCTCGGCATCGAGGCGCAGATGGCGGGCAAGGCGCACATGATTCCCGCCACCCCGGTGGGCGAGATCGTGGCGCGCGGCGAGGCCGAAGTGGGATTCCAGCAGCAGGCCGAGCTGCTTCCGGTGCCCGGCATCACCGTCGTCGGGCTGATCCCTGCGTCGCTGCAGAAGGTGACGGTCTACGCGGCCGGCCTCAGCGCCCATGCCGTCGAACCCGCGGCCGGCCGGGCGCTGATCAATTACCTGGCCTCGCCCGCTGCCCAGCCGACCTTGGTCAAGAAGGGCTTGGAGCCGCCTAAGGGTTAGCTCTAATGAGACCGCAGCTCCATCGGCAGCCGCACGAATCCATAAAGGCCGCGGTTGGTTCCCACTTCCGGCTCACCGACCTCGATCTCGCCGCAGTGCTCCAGCAGCGCTTCCAGCATCACCTCCATTTCGAGCTTGGCAAGGTGCAGGCCGCCACAGAGATGCGCCCCGGCGCCCCAGGCCAGTTGAGCGCGGGCGTCGCGGGTCATGTCGAAGCGATCCGGGTCGGCGAAGGTGCGCTCGTCGCGATTGGCCGAGGCATAGATCAGCATGACGCGGGCGCCCTTCGGGATCGTGGTCTCGCCGACGGGGTAATCAGCCGCTGCGTAGCGCGAGAACCAGCGGACCACCGCGCTGTGCCGCACGCTTTCCATCACGGCGCCGGACGCCAGTGACGGGTCGCCACGCAGCAAGCGCCATTGCGCCGGGTCGCTGCCCAATGCGTAGAGCAAGTGCCCTTTGGCAAGGATCGTCGTGTCCAGGCTCGGCAGCACGTAGGCGCTGACGGCGCCGCGCGCTTCCGCTTCGGTCAGCCTGCCAGCGTCCGTGGCGGCCTGCAGGGTGCGGGCCCAGCCACCCTCCTGCAGGTCGTTCCATTGCAGCTTCGACAGGTAGGTCCGCCAGCCGCCGAGCGTGGCGAAGGCGGCCTCGGACCCTTCCCGCGCCGGCCCGACCGCATTGAAGCTTGCCGCGGCCCAGTCCAACATTGCGGCGCGCCCAGCCTCCGGCAGCCCCACCAAAACGCGGATGGCGGCCAGCGGCAGAAATTGCGCGATCTGCGTCATCGCATCGAACGGACCCTGGTCCGTCAACGATTTGATCCGGGCTCCAATCATCTCGCGAAGCATGGCGCGATGCTGCTTCAGTTGAGCAGGGATCAGCGGCCGGATGACTTCACGCCGCATGCGGCTGTGTTGCTCGCCATCCGATTGCAGCAGGTTTGGACCGCCCGGTGTGTTGAACTGGTCGCTGAAGCCAACGCCCTTGGCGCTGATCAGCACATCCGATGCCAGCAGCGCTGCCCGCACGTCTTCGAAGCGCGACAGGGCGTAAACATCCGGGTCCCGCAGCCGCACCACCGGCGCCAAGTCCCGCATCGCCCGGTAATGCGCAAATGGCGCCCGCAGCGCCTCTGGATCGAACAGGTCCGCCTCATAGACCGGGACGTCAGCACCCATGGGCCTCGGATGGGAGAAGTGATGCGGCACTGGCTGGTCCACGGTGTTTCCCCCGTTGCTTGGCGAGATCCTCTCATGCCGAGCACTGACCGAATAGATGACAAGATCTCGCCATCGATCCGTTCCTCGGATCGGTCTGGTCGCTTGGCTGCCGCCGGCGGAGGCTGGATTACGTCACAACCGCCGCACTGGAATCGTCCAAGCCATGGTCAGCGCCACGCCGGCGAACGCGGCGATGGTGAGAAAGGCGGAGCGGAACGCGTCACGAATTTCGGCTGACACCGCGGCGCGGTGAGCGGCATCGAGCGCGGCCATGGCGGCGGGGCCGCGCTCCACCATGTCGGCGAACAGGGCGGCGGTGCTGCGGTCGGTGGCGGCAAGCACGGCGAACAGCACCGCGCCGACCAGGGCAGTACCGAACGCTCCGCCGACCGTGCGGGAGAACTGCACCGAAGCGGCCGCGGCGCCCAAGTTGGCGCGGCCGGCCACGAGCTGCACCGTGAGCTGCACCACCGGCATCGCCGTACCCAGGCTCACCGAGTAGATGGTGAACAGCACCGGCACCGCGCGATTGGAGAGATGCGGTGCGGCAAAACCCAGCACCACCAGCATGGTCACGGTGATTGCCACACCGATGGAGGGAAACAACGCCGTGCGGCCGGTGCGTGCCATCATGCGGCCGGTGAACAGCGAGCCCAGGGCAATGCCGGCCGTCATCGGCAGCAGCATCAAACCCACCTGCCCCGGCCCGATGCCGCGCACCACCTGCAGCCAGATCGGTACGAACGTCACCATGGAGATCAGCGTGGCGCCCACGCAGGCGGCCATAAGGTCACAGCGCCAGATCGCGGCTTGGCGCAGCAGGCCGAGCGGGAGCAGCGGGTTGGCGGCCCGGCGCTCCTGCCGCAGCAGCAACAGCAGCGAGGTCACCGACAGCACGACCAGCAGGCCAACGACTGGCAGGGAGGCAACGTCGAACCGCTGCAACCGCTCCAAGGCAAGCAAGAGCGGCGCGATGAAGCAGGTGAACAGCACCACCCCCATGCCGTCGAAGTGGAGCCGTCCGCCGCTGCCGGGCCGCCGCGGCAGCCGCCAGGCCAGGGCGGCCGCCAGCAAGCCGAGCGGCAGGTTGATCAGGAACACCGAGCGCCAGCCGAACTGCTGGGTCAGCCAGCCGCCAGCCACCGGGCCGAAGGTGGAGGAGGTGACGAAGATGGAGGCGAGATAGCCCTGGTAGCGGCCGCGCTCCCGTGGCGGCACCACCTCGCCCACCAGCGCTTGGCAGGTGGTCATCAACCCGCCGCCGCCCAGGCCCTGCAACACGCGGGCGCCGGTCAGGAACAGGATGTTGGGCGCCACCATGCAGGCGGCGGAGGCGGCCAGAAACACGCCGAGCGCCACCAGCAACATGCGGCGCCGACCTAGCCCATCCCCCAGCCGGCCATACACCGGCGCCGCGATGGTCGCCGCCACCAGGTAGGACACCACCACCCAGGAGACGCGCTCCACCTCACCCAGCGACCCGGCGATCGCGGGCAACGCGGTGGCCACGATGGTCTGGTCCACGGCGGCCAGAAACATCGGCAGCATGATCGAGGGGAACAGCCGGAAGAACAGCGCGCGGGCGCTGGGCTCGGCCACGCTGCCCGGCTCAGCGTGAGGGCCAGCCGGGGCGGCGGCAGTGCTGGAGGACATGCCGGCAGTTACCGCCGCAACGTCCAGCGGGACTATCGCGGCGGCAGTCACGTTGGCGCGAGGAGTGGCGCCCGCGCTACTTGGCCGGCAGCGGCGGCTGCGCGTAGTGCAACGTCGCCCGTCCGCCGGCGCGCTCGACCGCGATGGCCTGGTCGTGCGCGGAGGCGACGTTCGGGTGGTGGGCGATCGACACCACCGTGGTCCCCGGCAGGCGCTCGCGCAACACGCGGTAGAGCTCGCCCTCGCCCGCCGGGTCCAAGCTGGCGGTGGCCTCGTCGAGGAACAACCAATCGGGCTTGTTGAGCAGGGCGCGGGCCAGGGCCAGCCGCTGCTGCTCGCCGCCGGACAAGCGCTGGCCCCATGCCATGTCCACGTCCAATTCGGGGATCAGCCCGGCTAGGCCCGCATCGGTCAGCGCCTGCTCGATCTCGGCTCCGGTGAGGGTTTCCGGCGCGGCGGGATAGGCCACAGCGCGGCGCAGCGTGCCGAGCGGGATGTAGGCCTTCTGCGGCAGGAACATGGTCCGCCCCGCCGGCAGCGCCACCTGCCCGCGGCCAAACGGCCAGATACCGGCCAGGGCGCGGAACAGGGTGGACTTGCCGCTGCCCGACCGCCCCGTGATGACGGTGCTGGTGCCGCGCATCAGGTGGAGCTCCGGCGTATCGAGCAACGGCTCGCCGTTTGGCAGGTCGAGGTGCAGGTTCTGCACCCACAGGTCGGGGCTGGTGGAAGCGGCGGCAGTGATGGTGGCGGGCGTGTTCCGCAGCGCGTCCAGGCTGCGCTGGAAGGTGGCAAGGCGGTCAAGCGTCGCGGCCCAGTCGGCCAGGCTCATGTATTGGTCCACCAGCCAGGAGGCGGCGCCCTGCACCTCGCCAAACGCGCCCGCGACCCGGCTCAGCGTTCCGAAGCTGATCTGCTTGGTGAAGTAGAGCGGGGCCGCGGCGAAAAACGGGAAAATGCCTCCCACCTGCCCCACCGTGTAAGTGTAGGCATTGACCAGCCGGTTGCGCGACATGATGCGGCGCCAATTGGCAACAATGGACGAGAACCGTCCGCCAAGGATGCGGCTCTCATCGGCCTCGCCCTTGTAGAGCGCCACGCCCTCGGCGTTTTCCCGCAGCCGCACCAGGGCGAAGCGGAAGTCGGCTTCGAGCCGCTGCCGGATGAAGTTCAGCGAGATCAGCGGCCGCCCGATCAGGTGGGCCAGGACCGAAGCGACCAGCGAATAAAGCAGCGCCACCCATACCAGGTAGGCCGGGATGTGGATGCCGAACAGGGTGATTGGGAAGGAGAGCGCCCACAGCACTTCGAGGAACGACGCCAGGGAGACGATGTTGGCGATGAAGCCGATCCCGAGGATCAAGCCGCTTTCGACAAAGGCGTTGATGTCCTCCGAAATCCGCTGGTCGGGGTTGTCGTTGCCCAGCGTCTCGGCTTGAAGCTGCATCTGGTAATAAGCGCGGTTTGACAGCCAGTCCTGCTGGAACCGCGCCGTCATCCAGCGGCGCCAGCGGATTTGCAGCCATTGCCGCAGGTAGCGGCCGTTGGCCCACACCAGCAGCGCGACCACCAGCAGCGGAATAAAGCCGGGAATGATGCCGAACGGGCCCTCGGGATTGGGCACATAGGTGAGCATCAGGCGGAAGAACGCGGCCTCGTCATATTGCTGCAGCGCATTGACCCAGGCGCCGCCATTGAGGTTGAGCAGCACGTTGATGCGCACCAGCACTACGTCGGCGGCCATCACCAGGAGCAGCAGGCCCCAGGCGGACCATTTCTCCTCCGACTTGAAGTAAGGCGCCGACAAATACCACATGTTGCGGAAGAACCGCCCCGCCCGGCGCATCATGGCGTGGGCTCCGGCTTGCGGTGGATGCGCAGGCGGATGACGCCGCGGATCGTGTCCGGGTCGACCGGTCGGCCTTTGCGCAGGATGTCGATGCGGCCGGCCTTGGCCAGGCTTACGGCGGCGCGGCGAACGTCGCCGAGCAGGCTGTGCCAGTCACCGTCCAAAGCGCGTGCGGCCTCGCTGGGGCAGATGGACTTATCAGGGCCGCGCGCCTCGACAAGCTGCAGGATCGCCGCTTCCACGGCGACCGGGTTCGGTCTCATGGGCGGGACGCTGCCGCAGGCGCAGCAACGGAGCAAGCCCGGCGGTGACAGCATGGAGCGTTTGTCACGCTGGGCCAGGGCGTGTGCTGGGATGGCTGGCGCGCGTTAAGACGAGCTTCATGTTTGTTCCGTAAATCAAGAGTGCGTCTCGGAAACAGGCCCATGACACAAGCAGTGCAACAACTCCCAGAACGGTGCGAGCTTCAGCATCGGGTGTTCACCACCCTGGGCGGGGTGCGCTTCCACCGTTCCGGCCTGGATGGCTGCCCCGTTATGGCGCTCACTCTGGGTGAACGGGAAGCCTCCATACCGCTGAAGTCGTTGCGGCGCGAGTTCGGCATCGGCGACGGCACGCATGATGGCATGATGCTGGACCTGGTCGGGCAATCGCTTGACTTTGTCGCCTCCTTGCAGCCGGGAGACCGTTTTCCGCCGGAGTTGCTCACTGGAGACGCAAGCTGGCGGCCGAGCGGCGACCATTTGCGCCTGGCGGCGACCCGCCTGGCGCTCGATCTGGTGTGTTGGCTGCACCCGTCCAGCCGTTGGGCGCAGGCACGGCGCGATGTGCGCACGCTGTTGCGCCTGGCCGATAGCGGCGCTTTGCAGGCCGATATGGAGGCGCTGGCGCAGCAATGCGCCGACGAGCTGGGGCTGGCGGGCGGCGGGCAGGTGCTGCGCACGATCGAGGAGATGTCGTGCGAGTTGTCCTTTATCGAGGCGCTGCGTGACAGCCTGCTGTTGCGGGTGGAGCGCCTCACCTCGCGGCTGGGCGGTATCCGGCTCACCAGGCGGCTGACCGGGCTGCAGGCGGAAACACTGGCTTCGGTCGGGCGGCTGGGGGTTTTGGCGGAGAAGCAAATCCGCACCCGGTTCGACGAGGTGGATGCGCAAACCGGGCAGATCGCCGGCTTACTGAGCAACGTGGAGAGCCAGCGCGCCTTCATCCGCAGCAACCGGGATTGGCTCTATCGCAGCGAGCGGGCGTGGCAGCCGCTGCTGGACCGTTGGGACGGCATGGAGGCGGATGGTGCGGCCGAACTGGCGGCGCTGCTCACCAACACCTACCAGTTCCTGGCGCCCCGCTTCATGCCCACGGTGGAATGGGGGCAGCAACGGCGGCAGCGCAGCAAGGCGCCCGAACCTGCGGGAGTCACCTGGTAATACGGTGATCAAGTGCAGCTTTGCCCTCGACGGCGTTCCCTATCCGTTCTAGGCTGAACCCGCCGAATCGGTTGGAGGGTCGGGCGCAATGGCACGGATCAGCAAGACAGACCACCCCGCAATCCTGCGGAAGGTGGATCAGGAGGGCCGCAAAGTGGCGGAGGTCGCGGCCGAGTACGACTGCACGCCGGCCAATATTTATGCCCTGCTGAGCCGGCTTCGGCGCGAGGCGCGGCCAAATGCGGGCGCCGCGGGCGACCCGGCGGCGGCCCAGCCCGGAGCGGAACCTGCCGCCATCGACCTGTTCGCCAGCGCCGAGCCCCCAGCCCGGGTCGACCCTGCCCCGCCCAGCAACCCAGCGCAGCGGGAAGCAACAGTCACCGCGCTGCCACGGCCGGTGGGCGCTGCCAAGGCCAAGCCGGATGTCGCGCTGATGATGCGCACCGCGGACGGCGAGGAAAACGCGACCCCGTTCCGCTCGCTCGATGACCTGCTGTCCGCGGTGAAGCCCATCCTCCGCGCCGCCGCCCGCAGCCCGGACGCCGTATGGTTCTCCATCCAGCCGGTCGACCTGGCGTCACTGGAAAGCGATGCGGCTTGACCATCAGACCGCGAAGCGGCGGGTCAAGGCATAGGCGACCAGGCTGACAGCGCCCAGGGCGAAACCGGTCGCGGCGGTGAGGGAGAAGCCGCCTGCGTTATACGTCAGGGTGGCGAGCAGAGAGCCAAAGGACGCGCCGAGAAACACCACCGTCATGTAGATGGCGTTCAGCCGGCCGCGGATGTCTGGCGCGAGGCCATAGATCACGCGCTGGCCAACCACTTGGTTCATCTGCACGGCGGCATCCAAGGCCACGGCGGCAACGCCCAGGCTCACAATAGCGG
>CAXTNN010000049.1:0-17406 GCA_964245545.1 uncultured Acetobacteraceae bacterium
TGTCATAGCCGTGCGGCAGCCGGCTGTCCGGCGGGCAACGGCAGCGCGTCGCCTTGGCCCGAGCGCTGCTGCGCGACCCGCGCATCCTGCTGCTCGACGAGGCGACTTCCGCGCTGGATGCCGAGAGCGAGGCGGCGGTGCAGCAGGCATTGGCCCGGCTGCGCGGGGGCCGCACCACCATCGTGGTGGCCCACCGGCTTTCCACCGTGCGCGACGCCGACCTGGTGGTGGCGGTGGCTGAGGGGCGAGTGGCCGAGCAGGGGACGCACGCGGAACTGATGGCGCGGGACGGCCTGTACGCCCGGCTGGTGCGAACACAAGCCTTGGCGGGATGACCCCAAACGTGCGATGACCGATCGGTCAGCGCTGCAAAGCGGCGCGCGGGCGCGTTTGTGAAGGGAGTTGGCCGGTGAGTCTGGACGACGAAGAGGCCGGATCGCAGTCCGGGATGCACTCTGGGGCGCAAGAAGACATCCGTCTGGAGGAGCAGTCTCCCGACCGGCGCAGCACTCCGCCGGCAAAGGAAGGCCAGTCAAGTTCCAAACGCGACGAAGACGAGCCAAGCAAGTCGGACCGGGACCAGGCAGAAACGGCGCGCCGGTCATCACCATGGGTCAAAATTATTGGTGGCTTGATTGCGCTGCTCGCGATCGCCGGCGGCGTTTACTACTATCTTTCCACACTCGGCACCGAGAGCACCGACGACGCCTATACTGATGGCCGCTCGCTGACGATCTCACCCAAGATCGCCGGTTACGTGGTGCAATTGCTGGTGGACGACAACCAGCGGGTGAAGGCAGGGGACGTGCTGGCCCGCATCGACCCACGCGACTACGTCGTGGCGCGGGACCAGGCGCGGGCCAATCTCGGCATTGCGCAGGCGCAGAAGGCGGCCGCGGCGCTCAACACCGAGGTCGCCCGCAAGAACTTCCCAGCGCGGCTGCTGCAGGCGCAGGGGCAGTTGCAGCAAGCCCGCGGCCAGTTGTTCCAAGCGCAGACCGACTACAAGCGGCAGCACGCGGTTACCAAAGAAGCGACCACGCAGCAGAACGTCGACCAGTCGACCGCCCAGCTTGAACTGGCGCAGGGACAGGTGGCGGCTGCGGAGGCCCAGGTGCAGCAAGCCGAGCCGGTGCAGCAGAACATCGGCCAGACGGTGCAGCAGGTGAACCAACTGGATGCGCAAATGCAACAGGCGCAGGCCCAGCTCGACCAGGCCGAACTCAACCTCAGCTACACCACCATCACCGCGCCGCAGGATGGCTGGATCACCAAGCGCAACATTGAGGTCGGCAACTACCTGCAGGTGGGCGCCTCGATCTTCTCCATCGTGACCCCCCAGGTCTGGGTGACGGCGAACTTCAAGGAGAACCAGCTCGACCATATGCGGCCGGGGCAAAAGGTGGCGATCTCGGTCGACGCCTACCCGGGTCTTAAGCTCGAGGGCCATGTGGACAGCATCCAGCTCGGCTCGGGCTCGCGCTTCACCGCCTTTCCGCCGGAGAACGCCACCGGCAACTTCGTCAAGATCGTGCAGCGCGTGCCGGTCAAGCTGCTCATCGACCGCGGCATGGACCCGGCGCTGCCGCTGCCGCTCGGCCTTTCAGTCGAGCCGACCGTCACCGTCAAGTGAGCATGCGGGCCAAGTGAGCACACGGGAGTGAGCGGATCTGCCGCGGCGGCTCCCGCGTCTGACGCCACATGGAAGCCGAAGGCCAATCCCTGGGCGATTGCGATAGTCGTGACGCTGGCGGCGTTCATGGAGATTCTGGATACCACGATCGTCAACGTGAGCCTGCCGCACATCGCAGGGTCGGTGTCGGCCTCGTATGACGATGCCACTTGGGCGCTCACCGCCTACCTGGTGGCCAATGGCATCGTGTTGCCGATTTCGGGCTTCCTCGGGCGGCTGATCGGGCGCAAGCGCTATTTCCTCATCTGCATCGCCATGTTCACCGTCTCATCCTTTCTGTGCGGCACCAGCACCAGCCTGAGCGAACTGGTGCTGTTCCGCCTGCTGCAAGGGTTCTTTGGCGGCGGCCTGCAGCCGAACCAGCAATCCATCATCCTCGACACGTTCGATCAGGCACAGCGCGGCAAGGCCTTCGGCGTGGTGGCGGTTGCCGTGATCTTTGCGCCCATTATCGGCCCTACGCTGGGCGGCTGGATCACCGACAGCTTCACGTGGCGGTGGGTCTTCTTTATCAATGTCCCGGTTGGGATTTTCGCTTTCTTCGCGGTGACGGCGATGGTGGAAGATCCGCCCTGGGTACTGCGGGCCCGCGCCAAGCTGCGGGACTTCGATTATATCGGGCTTGGCTTGATTGCGCTCGGCCTCGGCAGCTTTCAGATTATGCTCGACCGCGGCGAGGATGAGGATTGGTTTGGCTCACCGTTGATCGTGGTTTGCGGCATCCTGGGCACGATGGGTGTGATTGGCGCCGTGCTGTGGCTGCTGACGGCAAGAAAACCAATCGTCAATTTGCGTGCGTTCGGCAACCGCAATTTTGCTACCGGCTCGCTGATGATATTCGGCATGGGGGCCATTCTTTATTCCGGCTCCGTCCTGATCCCGCAGCTTGCGCAGCAGCGCTTCGGCTACACCGCGTTGCTGGCTGGGTTGCTGCTCTCGCCAGGAGGAGCTTTGGTGCTGGTGCTGATTCCGGTCGTGGGCCGCTTGCTGCCGTTTATACAAACGCGCTTGCTGATTGCGTTCGGGTTCGTTTCGCTTGGCTCTGCCTTCGTCTACGCCCATGGCTTGTCGCCGCAGGCCACCTTCCTCCAACTCGCATCGCTGCGCGCCACGCAAACGTTTGGCCTTGCCTTCCTGTTCGTCCCCATCAGCAGCATTACCTATTCCACGTTGCCGCGCTCGCTGAATGGGGATGCGAGCGCGCTTTACGTCATGCTGCGCAACGTTGCCGGGTCAATCGGCATTTCGCTGGCAACGGCGGCAATCACCCAGCGCAGCCAGGTCCGCCAGGCGTATTTGGCCGGGAACCTGAACGCGTTTAGTCCAGCCTACAGCAGCACCTTGGCACAGACGCAGCAATCGCTGCGCAACATGGGCGTTGCAGCCGGGCAGGCGACCAGCCAAGCGATGGGGCTGATCCTGCGCACGCTCGAGCAGCAAGCGGCGGTGCTCGCCTATCGCGACGTATTTGCCTATTGCGCCATTGCCGCCTTTGCCATCGTGCCGTTTGCGTTTTTGTTCGATGCCCGTACCAGCAGCGGCCGCCAAACCGGGGGAGGCCACTAAAGTGAGCGGGTCCGAGTGGAAGCCGAAGGGCAATCCTTGGCTGATCGCGCTGATCGTGACCATGGCGGCGTTCATGGAAATCCTGGACACCACGATCGTGAACGTGGCGCTGCCGCATATCGCCGGGGCTTTGTCATCCTCCAACGACGAGGCGACTTGGACGCTCACATCCTATCTGGTTGCCAATGGCATTGTGCTGCCGATTTCCGGCTTCTTCGCCAACCGGTTTGGCCGTAAGCGGTATTTCCTGATCTGCATCGCCGCCTTCGGCGTTTTCTCCACGCTGTGCGGCTTGGCCACCAGCCTGCCCCAGCTTATCGTGTTCCGTTTATTGCAGGGCTTTTTCGGCGGCGGGCTGCAGCCCAATCAGCAGTCGATCATCCTTGACACATTTCCGCCGGAAAAGCGCGGCCTGGCGTTTTCGATCACTGCGGTCGCCACCATCGTGGCGCCGGTGCTAGGGCCGACACTGGGCGGCTGGATCACCGACAATTACACGTGGCGCTGGATTTTTTTCATCAACATTCCCGTCGCCGCCCTCACGTTCTTCGGCGTGAGCGCGCTGGTGGAGGACCCGCCTTGGGCCGCCAATGAGGTCAAACGCCGCATCGACCTAATTGGCCTCGGGTTGATTGCGCTGGGTCTGGGCTCTCTGCAGGTGGTGATGGACCGCGGCGAAGATGCCGACTGGTTCGGTTCCAACTTCATCATCGGCATGTCGATCGCAGCGGCGGTCGGCTTGCTTGGCGCTGTCGGCTGGCTGCTGACCGCGCCGCGCCCGATCGTTGCCCTGCGGGTGATGGGGGACCGCAACTTTGCGCTGGGCTCGTTCTGCACCTTCGTACTGTTCGCCATCGTGTATTCGTCGGCAGTGCTGATTCCGCAATTGTCGCAGGAGGTGCTGAACTACAATGCCACCTTGGCTGGTCTGGTGCTATCGCCTGGCGCGGCTCTGGTGTGCATCACCATACCGGTGGTGCAGCGTGTAATGGGATTCGTGCCGGCAAAATACATCGTCGCCGTCGGATTCTTCGCCATTGGCGTGGGACTGGTCTACTCCATGGGGCTGTCGCCCACCATCGACTATGACACGCTGGCCAAAATGCGTGCGGCGCAATCGCTTGGCATCGCGCTGCTGTTCGTCCCCATCAGCACGCTGTCCTATGCAACGCTGCCCAAGGAGCTGAACAGCGATGCGGCCTCGCTTTACGTGATGTTCCGCAACGTCGCGGGTTCGATCGGCATCAGCCTGTCGACGGCGGAGGTGACGCAGCGCACCCAAATCCGCCAGTCCTACCTTGCCGGCCACCTCAATGCGTTTAACCCAAACTACAACACGACTATTCAGCAATACCAGAATACGCTGCTCTCGATGAGCCACGCCGCGGCGACCACCCTGTCAACCGCGACCGGACAGGTCTATCAAACGCTGCGGACGCAAGCGCAGGTGCTCGCGTATTCGGACGTGTTCATGTTCTGCGCGATTGGGGCCTTTTGCGTGGTGCCGTTCGCATTTCTATTTTCGAGCATCGTGGCCAAGCCGAGCGGCGGCGGCCACTAAAGCGGTTTAAGCATAGCCCTAATTGGCCATACCGCAGGTGGCCGGCTAGGATGATCCCAGCCGGCCTTGAGTGGCTAAGCCGCGTGCTGGACGAGGAACTCGTCGACGATTTGCGGGATATGGCTGCCGAGCCAGTCTCCCATCTCCTGCTCTTCTTTCATGGATTGCTCGAGCACGGGCACGTCGTCGCTGGCGCCCGCCTTCTGCGCCAAGGTGATGAGCAGCTTGTAGGAGCCAATTTCGTAAGCCTTGTAGCCGATGGCGGCCAGGACGTTCTTCAGCACTTCGTCGGAGGCTGTGAGATGGGCGAACCCGGCGACCGTGGCAACAGTCCCGGCAACAGCGTCTTTCGCCTTGGACGCTGCGGAGGCGTGCTTGTCCAGCAACGTGTCCAACCGGGCCGCTTGCTCCGTTGAACGCTGCCGCTCCTGCTCCATCCGGGCATGGAGGGCAGGGTAGCGCTCCATACGGCTCAGCTCGTTCTTGATGGTGCCGATGGCCTGCGTCTCGACGGCGTGCTGGTTGCGCAGCCCGGTCAGGTAAATGTCCTTAATTGCTTGACTATCGCTCATATTTGGTCCCCTCACGTGTGAAGCCGCCTGAACGCGCCTTACTGCGCTCAGGTGCGTGGACCGGCCATCAAGTTAGTTTTCTCTTGTCAGACGAGAAATCATGGACATGTCGTTCGATTGCAATGAGGCATGGTGATCCCACAATTGCACCTGTTGCGCCGGCCCGCACCCAATGAGACCAGCTTTCGCGTGCAAAGGTAGCAAGGCGGTTGCTGGCCGTGCTGGTCCGTTCGCGTTAACCGCCGCTTTACCCACCCACGCTACTTTGCTCGCACCATCGAGCAAAAGGCTTGGGCAGGATGCAGGCGGAAACCGGGTTAACGGGTCAAAGCATCCGCCGAGGGCCAAGGCCGCGTCTTCAGGGCTTGCACTTGCCCGCCGGCCTGCCCGGGCACATCCTCGCTTTCGTCGGTGAGAACGAGAACGGCATCCTACGCGCCATCAGCAACGAGCTGCACGAGCTCGCCGCCCCGCACGGCCTCACCGGCCAGGTCATCGACCTGTCCACCCCCACCTGGGCGGATGAGTTGCACCGGGCACTCCAGTCCGGCGTGCTGTTCGCCTGGGGTGCGGCCGGGATCGGTGCGCGGCTCCGCTCCGGTGACCAGTTGCTGTGGGATGCAGTAAAGGTCCCGTTCATCTCTCTGCTGAGTGACTCGCCGTCCTGGATGCCCGCCAACCACCACATTGCGTCCCGCTTTGTCGCCAACGGCTACCTGTTTCGGGACTGGCTGGCGATGCAGCGCCGGCTGGTCCGTTCACCGCAGCTCTCCACCCTGCTGCCGGTCGGCATCATCGCCAACCCGTTGCGGGACCAAACACCTTGGTCCAGCCGTCTCCACCGCATGGTGTTCGTGAAAACCGGCCATTCTCCGGCACTGCACCGGTCGCGCTGGCTCAGCCTGCCGCCCCGCTTCCGCGTTGTCCTGGAAGACAGCTCAGCCGCTGCGCTGCAGACCGGCGTGGGCGACATCACCGACATCTTCCTGGACTGCCTCCACCACCACGACCTCTTCCTGGACGGGCGGCCGGATATTCTATTCGCCCTGATGCGCGAGCTGGACGTTTTTGTTCGAGACAGCCGCTCCACCGCCCTGGTCCACGCCTTGCTGGATCTCCCGGTGGACATCATTGGCCGCGGTTGGGACCATGTCTCGCGTTTGGGCGGCAAGGCCCGCTTCCACCCGGCGGTCGCTGCGGCCACGCTGCCCAGCCTCTACAGCCAGACCCAGTTCTTGCTGAACACGATGCCCAACTTTTCCAGCGGCACCCATGAGCGCGTGCTGCACGGCTTCGCCAGCAAATGCTGCGTCGTCAGCAACCAAAACGCCGCCATGCGGGACCAATTCGGTGCGCTGCCAAGCTACTTTGCCGTCGACACCGAAAGCGCTGGCCTACCCGACCGGCTGGCCGAACTTTACTATGGCACCGAGCCGTATGACGACCTAATGCAGCCCGCCCTTGACCTGGTTACCGCTGAGTTTGACGCGGCCGCCATGATGCGCGGCATGATCGACCTGTCGCTCGAAGTGCGCGAGGCAGCCAAATACAGCGCCTTTGACTTCGCGAAGTAACCTCAGGACTTCGCCCCGAACCCCAGCAGAGGACAGTCATCCTCTGCACACCTCCATAAGGGGGTTAAAGGGAGGACTATGCCGGCACTACCGGCACCGCCACCCCCAGCGAAGCCGCCGTCTGGGTCAGTGCGGCCCAGGTGTCGACCTGCAGCGGGATGCCCTCGTGCAAGCGCTTCGCCCGCGTGCGCGCTTCGGGTTCGCCGGGCACCAAAACCTCGCCGCCCGGGCTCGCCGGCCGTGACGCCTTTAAGTAAAGCGCATACTCCCGGGCCGTCTCTGCAAAGTTCGCCGCGCCGAAATGCGACGGGTCGAGGTAGATCGACAGCATGCCATTGCCGACCCGCCCGCGCTTGCCGCCGGGGATCGGGCCGGAGGTCGGGCCGCCGGTGAGACAGCCGGCCAGGATCTCGCACATAAAGGCAATGCCCGAGCCCTTGTGCTCGCCAAATGCCCGCAGCGCCCCGCGGCCGGCGCCCGCATCCCGCACCGACGTGCCGGCCAATGGCCCATACAGCGTCTCCGGGTTGCTCGACAGTGTTCCATCCGGCTCGATCAGCGCGCCATGAGGCACTGGCTTGCCGCCGTTGGAGGCGACCAGAACCTTGCCCTCCGCGACGACGGAGGTGGCGAAATCTAGGATCAGCGGATCGCGGCCGGGCTGCGGCGCTCCGATGCAAACCGGGTTGGTCGAGAAGCGCCGGTCCACGCCGCCAAACGGTGCGACCAGCTCACCCTGCGCCACGTTGACGAAGTGGATCGACACCAAGCCCTCGGCCGCGGCACGCTCCGCCCAGTCCCCGATCCGGCCGATATGGCCCGAATTACGCAGCGCGATCACCGCCAGCCCCGCAGCCTTGGCCTTGCTGATCCCCAGATCGACGGCAAGCGGCCCGATGGTTTGTCCGAAGCCGAAGCCGCCATCCACCACGGCGTGGGTGGCGCTGTCCTTCACCACCTCCAACCCGCGCCCGGCCACAACGGAGCCGTTCTGCAGCCAGAGCACGTAGCGCGGCACCCGGATCACGCCATGGCTGTCGTGCCCGGTGAGGTTGGCGCCGATCAGATGGTGAGCGATCCGGTCACCCTCGTCCTGGCTGGTCCCTGCGGCTGCGAAAATTGCGGCCACAAAGCCCTGCAACGGCGCCACCGGAACCGTCGTGGTCGGCAAATCCTCCGCCATTCGAACCTCCTATTCCGCAGCCGGCGGCTTGCCGTGCAGGGTTTCCGCGAACGAGCGCCAGAACTTGTTGTCGGTCGGCACGATCGTCAGATCCGCCACCGTGGCACGGGCCGGCAGGCCGGCCACGAACACGGCGGCCGCGGCCACGTCCTCTGCTTGCAGCATGAGGGCGCGCTCGGCGGCGCTCGGCGGCACGGGGCGGCGGTCCAGGATGTCCGTAGCAACCTCGCCCGGATGGATGCACATCGAGCGGATGCCGTTCACTCCCTCCTCGGCATTGAGGTGCGCGCTCATCTGCGCCACGCCGCTTTTGCTGGCGCCATAAGCCGAGCCGGACGGCGGAAACACCATCACCGCCGCCACCGAAGCGATATGGATCAGCGTGCCGCCGCCTTTGGCGCGCATCGCCGGCAACACCGCCATGGCGCAGAGGAACGGCGCGCGCAGGTTCACGTCCAGCACGCCGGCGAGCGCGTCCGGCGTCAGGTCCCGCCAAAAACGGGCAGTCGAATTGCTGCCGGCGTTGTTGACCAGGACGTCCACCGGCCCAAGCGCCGCCACCACGCCGTCATGCGCCCGGGTGATGGCCGCCGGGTCACGGAGATCGGCGGGCACCACGGCGGGAGAGCCCCCAATTGCGGCGGCCGTCTCCGTCAGGGCCTCGACGCGCCGCCCCGTCAGCGCGACCCGGGCGCCCGCGCGCGCGAAGGCCACGGCGGTCGCGCGGCCAATGCCGCTGCCCGCGCCCGTCACCCAGACGATCTTTCCCTCCAGGCTCATGGCTGCGTGTCTCCCCCACCGTTCACAGCATGCTCCCGCCACTTCGCCGCCGGCACAAGGGCCCTACCGCCTCCACGCCTTGCGGTGGCATTTGGCGGCCCACACGGCTAAGCCGGGACCACCATCAGGCCGGAGCCTTCGCCATGAGCTACACGCAAACCCAAGCCGCGGACCAGCGCAGCACCGCCGCTGCCGCCTGGATGCGCACCCTGGAGCGGTTCGTCCGGGTCGCCGTGTGGTCGGTAATCAACGCGGCGCTGGTGTTTGCCGAGCACCTGGCCGAAATGCTGGCCCCCCTCGTGTTGCTGGCGGGCGGCATTTGGTGGCTGGTTCCCCGCGCGCTGGACGCGATCACGCTCGACGGCCAGGCGGAGGACGTGCTGGAACTCGTCCGTGCCCATGTCCCGCACGAACTCACCCTGGATGGCACCACCTACACCGCTGGCACGCTGATCACCGACGCACTCTGGCTGGTTGCGGTGGTCGCCATCTGCCGCACCCTTTCCGCCGCCCTCGCGATGTTGTTGCTGGATCAGCGCTAGGAGCCGGGCAGGGGCCAGCATAGCATTCGACCCATGACCCATCCGCCGCCGCACATCACGCAGCATTGTTCCATCACCAAGCCGGCCGCGACCGGCCGCCGCGGCATGGTTGTCTCACAAAGCCAGGATGCGGCCCTGGCCGGCATCGCCATCCTGGAGGCAGGCGGCAACGCGGTGGATGCAGCCGTGGGCACCGCCCTGGCGCTGGCCGCGGCCGAACCGTGGAACTCAGGCCTTGGCGGCATCGGCATGGCCGTGCTGCACCGGGCGGGCGAAAGCCGGGCCGAAACGATCGACTTCGGCCCCACCGCCCCCGCCGGATTGCGGCCGCAGGACTACAAGCTCACCGGGCACCCCACGCAGGACTTATTCGCCTGGCCCGGCGTGGTGGGCGACGCGAACATCCACGGCCCGCTCTCCTTCGCCATCCCTTCGGCGGCGGCCGGTTACGCCTTCATGCACGGGCGCTGGGGTGTGCTGCCGCTGCGCGACGTGATTGCTCCTGCCACTGCTCTGGCCAAGCGCGGCCTTCCGCAGGACTGGTTCACCACGCTTAAAATCGCCGCCATCGCCTCCATCCTGCGCCGCTACCCGAGTACGGCGGCGATCTACCTGCCCGACGGCCTGCCGCCAGCCCCGCCGTATGGCGGTCCGACTGGCTTCCTGCCGCTGGGCCCGCTCGCCGGCACGCTGGAGCAGCTTGGCCGCGCCGGGCTGCGGGATTTCTACGAGGGCGAGGTTGCCGCCGCCCTCACCGCAGACTTCATCGCCGTCGGCAGCATCCTCACCGCCGATGACCTGCGTCACTGCGAGGCGCGGCAGCGTCCGGCGATGGAGGTCGGCTGGCATGGCGGCCGGACGATCCAGCTTGCCGCCGGCCTCACGGCCGCCCCCACCTTGGCGGCCGTGCTGGGGAGCATGCGGGACGAACCCCGTCGCGAGGCGCCCGATGCCGTCTGGTTTGCCGCCCTCGCCCGCGCGATGAAGGCGGCATACCACGAGCGGCTGAACCAGCTTGGCGAGACCGAGCCGAAAGCGGCCGAGAGCTGCACCACCCACATCTCCGTCTGCGACCAGGCTGGCACAGCGGTTGCGATGACGACCACGCTGCTTTCGTCCATGGGCAGCCGCGTCGTGCTGCCTCAGACTGGAGTGCTTATGAACAACGGCATCATGTGGTTCGATCCCCGTCCCGACCGGCCCAACTCCTTGGCTCCGGGCAAACGGCCGCTGACCAACATGTGCCCGGTGGTCGTGCGGCAGGACGGCGCACCCATGCTGGTGGCCGGCGCCTCGGGCGGGCGGCGCATCATGGCAGCGGTCGCGCAAATGCTCGCCTTCACCCTCGACTTCGGCATGGACCCCGCCGCCGCCGCGCACCACCCGCGCATCGACGTGTCGGACGCAACAGACGTCGCCGCCGACTTGCGCCTGCCCAGCGAGGTCATCGCCGCGCTGGAAGCGGACGGGCCGGTGCAAGCGGTCGAACATGGCGTGCTGCCAGTGAATTTTGCCTGCCCCAACATGATCGTGCTGCAGGATGGCCAGCGCGTTGGCATCAGCGACGTCATGTCGCCCTGGTCCGCAGCGGTCGCGCAAGCATGAGGCGCGTCGTCCTCACCCTGGTGCTCCTCGTGCCGGCTGCCTGCACCGGCGGGCCGCAGTTGGTGATGGTTAATCCAGCCACGCGGGCAATCGTGGACTGCCCGATGCCTGACTTCTCAGCCGATTCTGGCGGCTTCCTGGTCTCGCGAGAATGCGTCGCCGCCTGCCAGGCGCATGGTTTCCGGCCCCAGCCCGACGCCACCCCGGTGGCGTCTGACAGCACCATCCCGCAGGCGTGCGAAAATTGAGCGAGCCGGCCACTGACCCGGCGCTGCTTTCCGCCGAAGCTCTGCTGGAAGCCTATCGCCGCGGGGCGCTCACTCCGGTCGACACGCTGCAGGCCGTCACCGAGCGGATCGCCCGTCTCAATCCGCGGGTGAACGCCTTCGCGGTGATGAACCCGCGCGCCTTGGAAAACGCTGGCCAAAGTACCGCACGCTGGCGGGCAGGGCGCCCGCTCGGGCTGTTGGATGGTGTGCCCTGCACCGTGAAGGACCTGCTGGACCTGTCCGGCTTTCCCACCCGCCGCGGCAGCCGCCTCACCAGCCCCGACCCGGTGGCGGACGATGCCCCCGCGGTGATGGCGCTAAAGAACGCCGGCGCCGTCATCCTGGGTAAGACCACCACCACGGAATATGGCTGGAAAACCCCAGGCGACTGCCCCCTCCACGGCGTCACCCGCAACCCATGGGACACGCGGCGCACCACCGGCGGCTCCTCCTCCGGCGCGGGCGCCGCAGGGGCGGCCTGCTTCGGGCCCCTGCATATCGGCACCGATGCGGGCGGGTCGGTTCGCCTGCCTGCGGCTTGGTGCGGCCTGGTCGGATTGAAGCCGAGCTTCGGCCGTATCCCGCAATGGCCGCTCGGCGCCTTCGCCAACGTCGCGGTCGCCGGGCCAATGACGCGCACGGTGGGCGACTGCGCGCTGATGCTCTCCGTGCTCGCCCAGTTCGATCGCCGAGACCCGTATTGCCTGCCCGACCAGGGGCGGGATTGGCGGGAGGGCCTCACGGAGGGCGTGGCCGGCCTGCGGGTTGCGGTCATGCGCCGCCCGGGCTTCGAGGCGCCGGTCGATCCAAGCTGCATCGCCGCGGTCGAGCGGGCCGCAACGGCGTTGGCCGAAGCCGGGGCGGAGGTGGTGGACCACTCCCCCACCTTGCCCGACATCCGGGGCGTGTTTGGCCGCGTCTGGGGCGTGGCGCTCGCCCGGCTGGTCGCAACAGTGCCTGAGGCGGAGCGGCATAAGCTCGACCCGGGGCTGCTGCAGGTCGCCGCGGCTGAGGGCGGCATGCTGGCCACCGACTATCTCGGTGCGGAGGCGCTGCGCCTGCAGGCGGCTCACGCGATGGCGGACTTCCATGCCCAATTCGACCTTGTGCTCACCCCCACCGTGGTCGGACCGCCGCCGCTTGCCGACGCCCCGGCAGGCGACCCGGTGCGCGCGCTCTGGGCCGAGTGGGCACCTTGGACCTTTCTCTACAATCTCTCGCGGCAACCGGCGATCACCGTGCCCATGGGCCTCGATGGCAGCGGCCTGCCCCGCTCGGTCCAGCTCGCCGGGCCGCTGTACCGGGATGACCTAGTGTTGCGGGCGGCCTGGGTGCTGGAGCAATCGGAGCCGTTTGCAGTGGCCGCGATGGACTAGGACGGCTGCGGCTCAGCGGTGGAACCCGCCGCCGCCATGGAACCCGCCGCCAGAGAATCCACCGCCACGGAACCCACCGCCATAGCCGCCACGGAACCCGCCGCCATAGCCGCCGCGGAATCCGCCCGCATAGCCAAATCGGCCATAGCCATAGCCATAGCCGAACGGTCCGTAGAACCTGCCGAAGCTGCGGCCGTAGAGCGGGCCAAAGCCTGGTCCGAAGAAACCAAAGAACGCTCCACCGAAGAACGGATAATCGTAGAAGTAAGGATTTCCGTAACCGTAATAGTACGGATAATAGGGATAGCCATACCCGTAATAACCATACGGCGTGTACGTGCACGCTCCCAACCCGATCAGAAGTGCAAATGGAAGCAGAAGCCGTCGGAGCCCCAACTTCAACCCGATCGCCATGGCAGCAGCGTCCCTCGCGCAAACAGTCCTACCGCTCGCATCTGGTGTGGCGGGGTGGCTACGGCATCGCCCGTCACAAAGCGTTACGCAACACCCGAGGCCGGCTCTGACTATGGCCGCATCGTCCGACCCCTGGATGGCTGCCATGCGTCGGGGCGATTTGGCGGCTGCCTGGCGCCTGGCCGACCAAGTCCTTGCCGCCAGGGATCTGGCGACTCGCGACGACCCGCGCCTGCCCTACCATCTGCGCTGGGTGTGGGACGGCCGCCCGTTTGCAGGGCGAAACGTGGTGGTGCGTTGCTACCATGGCCTGGGGGATACGCTGCAATTTGTCCGCTTTCTGCCGGCTTTGCGCGCCACCGCCGCCCGGGTGACGCTGGAAGTCCAGCCCGAACTGCTCCCCCTGCTCGCGCACGCCGCGGGCGCTGACCGGGTGGTACCATTCGACGTCGCCGCGCCAATCCCCCCCGAAACCGATCTCGAGATTATGGAATTGCAGCACGCCTTGAAGTTGGCTCCGGCCGGCGGGCCATACCTCCAAGCGCGGCCGCAGCCGCTGCCAGGTGCGCGCGCCGGTGCGTGTTGGCAGGCCGGAGGGTGGGACGAGTGCCGGTCGGTGCCGTTCGCAGCGCTGCAACCCATCCTGCCACCGGATACCGTCGCGCTGCAGCGTGGCGCGTCGGAACTGCCGCTGTCCCTCCGTGTGGATGCCGACATATGCGCCACGGCCGGATTGCTTGCGGCGCTCGACTGCGTCGTCACGGTGGATACGATGGTGGCGCACTTGGCCGGGGCGCTCGGCCGCCCGGTTCACCTGCTGTTGAAGGCCGACGCGGATTGGCGCTGGGGCGAGGGCGACCGCACGCCATGGTATTCTAAAACCATGATCTACCGGCAGGCTGCGCCAGGGGATTGGTCGTCCCCTCTGGCGCAACTGGGGCAGGGGCTCAAGGCGGCAGATTGACGGCTTCGACCCGGGCGAAGTCATCGCCGATGGTCACCACGGATCGGCTCGCCGGGCTCACCTCGATCCGGTGCATCAGGTCCAGCGGCATGCCAAGCGCATGGGCCAGCAGCGCCTTGATCACGTCCGAGTGGCTGACCACGATGATCGACCCGCCTCCGAGCCGGTGCATGGCCAGTGCCGCCGCCGCCCGCGCCTGCACGGCCAGCATGGTCTCGCCGCCCGGCGTGTGGGCCAGGCCGCGTGCGCTGTTCCAAGCGGCCCAGCCCGCGGCCTCGGCGAGTTCCGAAAAGCTCTTCCCCGTCCAGGCGCCGAAATCGACCTCATTGAAGGCGGCTTCCGTGCTGGCTGCCAGCCCCGTCGCCGCAGCGATGGGAGCCGCCGTCTGCTCGGCCCGCAGCAAGGGGCTGACCAGGAGCGCACGGGCTTGGCCCGGCACAAAATGCCGCCCCAACGCCGCGGCTTCCTCCAGCCCGGCCGCCGACAGCCCCACCCCCGGCATGCGCCCGGCGAGCACGTGGCCGAGCAACCCATGCTGCGCATGGCGCACCAAGTGAATGGTGCAGGCTGGCGCAGCCATGGCGGGTTAACCCTGTCTTTTGCGGATGGCCGAGAGCCGGCGCATCGCGGCAGTCTGCTCTTCCTCGCCAAGCTCGCGCCATAGCCGCAACAAAGCCAACTCCTCGGCGCTCTGTGCGGAGCCTTCGGCCACCGGGTCGGCGCCGAACATCAGCCACGAGGGCGTCACCCCCAACACCCTCGCCACGCGGCGCGCATTGGTCCAGCGCATGCCATGCAACCCGGTAACCCAGGCATGCACCGTCGGCTGCGACACCTCCAGCTTGCGCGCCAAGTCGGCGGCGGTCAGCCCGGTGTCCTTCAACATCTTGCGCAGCCGAGACGGTGGTGTGGAACGTGCCATAGTACAACCCTAAGCTTAGGCTTGCCCTATTGCAACTGCCTGGCCGAGAGAAGTAGGCCTAGCCTATGCCTATTTTCCTAAGTTCCGCCAGCAGCATAGGGTGAGCCTTGCCGTCCTCGACCTGTTCAGCGGCATCGGCGGCTTCACGCTCGGGCTGCAGCGCGCCGGAATGCATACCACAGCGTTCTGCGAAGCGGACCCGTTCGCCCGCTCCGTGCTGCACCAGCATTGGCCTCACGTGCCCTGCTACCCAGATATCCGAACGCTCGGCGCCACCACGCTGCTGCGCGACGGCATCGCCCCGCCCGACCTCATCTGCGGCGGCTTCCCATGCCAGGACATCAGCGCAGCCGGCGGCGGAGCCGGGCTCGCGGGCGGGCGCAGCGCGCTATGGTTCGAGATGCTCCGCCTGGTCAGCGAGTGCCGACCCAATTGGGTGGTGGTTGAGAACAGCCCTGCACTCCGGGTTCGCGGCGCCGACCGGCTGCTCGGCGGCTTGGAGGCAGCGGGCTACGCCTGCTGGCCGTTTGTGGTGGGTGCTGCCCATGCCGGCGCGCCCCACCGGCGGCAGCGCGTCTTCATTCTGGCCCACGCCCAGGGCGCGCGACTGGAAATGCGGCTCCACGGGGCAACGCCGACGGCGCCGGGCTCACGCGTTGAGCGACGCGGCCGGTGGCCGGCTGAACCCGGCGTGGGTCGAGTGGTTGATGGGCTTCCCACCGGGCTGGACCGCCGTGGCGAGCGGCGCGCCCGGCTGAAGGCGCTCGGCAATGCCGTGGTGCCGGAGGTGGCGGTCGCGGTCGGGGCCGCCATCCTGTCGGTTCAGGCCGCGGCCGAGCGCACCCGGTCGGCAAACGTTTTACGGAACTTCGTCACCTTGGGTGCAATCACGGCCCGGCAGTAGCCGGCATAGGGATTGCGCTCATAATATTGGTCGTGCTCCGGCTCGGCCCGGTAGAAGGGAGCCGCCGGCACCACCTCGGTCACCAGCTTGCCGCTGTAGATGTTGGCGCCGGCAATTTCCGCCATCACCGCCTTCGCCGTCTCCTCCTGCGCACCGGAATGGGTGAAGATCACCGACCGGTATTGCGTGCCGGTGTCGGCACCTTGCCGGTTGAGCGTGGTCGGATCGTGGATGGTGAAGAACACGCGCAACAGGTCGGCATAGTCGAGCAGCGCCGGGTCGAACTCCACCTGCACCACCTCGGCATGGCCGGTGCGGCCGGTGCACACCGCCTCGTAGCTCGGGTTGGCCACTGAGCCGCCCATATAGCCGGACTGCACCGCAGTTACGCCCTTGAGGTCCCGATAGACCGCCTCCAGACACCAGAAACAGCCGCCGCCCAATGTTGCCGTCGCCATGGCTGAACCCTCCCTATCAATCGCCGGTACATGGCGATTCGCGGCGGCGATGTCGAGGGAGGCTGCATCCGGCGATTGCCACTGGGCGTAGTGCCGAGTGATCGGTGCAGCAACTATCATCGGCAAAGCAAGGAGTTACGCGGTTGACCAGCCTGGCGGCCGACTTTGGCTTGATGCCCGGCTGCCGTGCGCCTATTGGTCGCACCGTTATGCCGGACGTTGCCAGATCGACACATCCTCTAGGCGGGCGCTCTGCGCAGCCGTCGGAAATGGCCGACCTCCTTGCGAGGTGTGCCATGGCAGACCCGAAGGCGTTCCGAAAGCTCTATGAAGCATGTGCGCCGCGCCTGTACGGCGTTGCGTTGCGCATCACCCGCAACGGTCCGCTCGCGTCAGACGCCGTGCACGACGCCATGCTGCAGGTTTGGCGCAGCGCCGACCGGTTCGACCCGACGCGAGGCCATGCCGAAAGTTGGCTGCTGAGCCTCGTGCGCTACCGTGCCCTCGACCTCGTGCGCAAGCAGCACCGCGAGACCACCGGAACCGACGTGCCAGAGCAGGTGGACGAAGACCCGGACGCGCTCAGCCGCATGATGTCCGGCGCGGAAGAACGCGCGCTGCGGGATTGTCTGAGCGAAGTCGAGGAGTCACGGCGGCGGCTGGTGATCCTGGCCTTCACCAAAGGCCTCACGCATAACGAGATTGCAAGCTCGACCGGGCAGCCGCTCGGCACGGTGAAGTCCACGATACGGCGCACCTTGTTAGCCCTGCGCGCCTGTCTTGAACGTCTGCAGGGTACCGGGGCATGAGCGAAACGCTTGAGCCCGACTCCGAGTGGCTGGCGGCGGAGTATGCGCTCGGCGTGCTCGGCGCGGCGGATATGCGGCTGGCGGAGGCGCGCCGCGAGACCGACCCGGCCTTTGCGGCGGACCTGCGCTATTGGGAGGAGCGGCTCAGCCCCTTGGCAAGCCTGGTTCCGCCGGTGACACCCCCGGCCTCGCTGTGGCCGCGGCTCGCCTTGGC
>CAXTNN010000050.1:0-17147 GCA_964245545.1 uncultured Acetobacteraceae bacterium
GTCCATACCCAGGTCGTTGCCGAGCGGCTGGGCGTGGCGATGGAGCGGGTGCGGTTTGCCCTCGGCCATTCATCCTACCCGGGCGCCTTCCTCGCCGGCGGCTCGTCGCAAACCGCCTCGATCGGCGCCGCGGTGGCCGCCGCGCAGCGGGCCTTGGTCACCGAGCTGCTGCTGCTTGCCGGCAACGACTCCCCCCTGGCCGGCCTCACGGCGGACGAAGTCGGCGGCTGCGGCGGCGGCCTGGCGGCCTTGGCAGACCCGGACCTGTGGGAAAGTTACGCCTCCATCCTGGGCCGGGCGCAACGCGGCGAGGTCAGCGCCGAAGCCAGCGCAACGCCGCCAGCGGAGGTGAAGCAATTCTCGATGCATTCCTACGGCGCCATGTTCGCCGAGGTCCGCGTCAACGCCGTCACCTGCGAGACACGGGTGAGCCGCTTCCTGGGCGCGTTCGATTGCGGCCGGATCCTCAACGCCAAACTAGCCGCCAGCCAGTTCCGCGGCGGCATCATCATGGGGCTGGGCCTGGCGCTGATGGAGGACACGCTGTTCGACGAGCGCAGCGGGCGCATCATGAACCCGAGCCTGGCCGAGTACCACATACCGGTCCACATGGACGTGCCGCAGATCGACGTGATCTGGACCGACATCCCCGACCCGCATGCCCCGATGGGCGCGCGCGGGATCGGCGAGATCGGCATCACCGGCGTCGGCGCCGCGGTGGCGAACGCCGTCTACAACGCCACCGGCAAGCGCATCCACGACTTGCCGATCACGCTCGACAAGCTGCTCTGAGCGCCGGAGCGTTGACAAGAGTTATAGTCTCGTTCCAGTTTATTCATGGGAAGGATAATAATCGAAGAAGATGGTCAACCTGCGCACGTTCGACCTGAACCTGCTCCGTATCTTTGAAGCGGTCATGCACGACCGCAGCGTGTCCAAGGCGGCCGATAAGCTCGGCCTTTCGCAGCCAGCGGTGAGCAACGGCCTCAACCGCATGCGGCGCCAGTTCGAGGACCCGCTGTTCATCCGCACCAACAGCGGCATGGAGCCCACCCCCAAAGCCGAGCAGCTTGCCGCCGCCGTGTCGCAGGGCCTGACCACCATCCGCTCCGGCCTGAGTTCGACCACCAACTTCGACCCGGCGGTTTCCAGCCGGCGCTTCACCCTGCTGATGACCGATGTCGGCGTGGTCTCGTTCCTGCCCAAGGTGCTGCCGACGCTGAAGCGGCTGTCGCCCGGCATCGACATCACCGTCACCGAGTTCGGCATCGAGCGCTACGAGGAACTGCTCGACAGCGGCGCTGCGGACCTGGCGATCGGCCGGCTGAAGCTGCCCGACACGCTGTGCAGCGAGGCGATCCACACCAGCCCCTACGTCGTGGTGATGAGCCGCGGCAACCAGCGCGCGAGGGTCGACGCCAGCGGCGCTGCCTCGATCAGTTTTGAGGATTACATCACGTCGCCGCATGTCTTCGTCATGCCCCGGGGCGCCTCCGGTGATCCCGTGACGGAGGCGCTTGGCGACCGGGCGGCGCGTCGCCCGGTCGCGGTGTCGATCCCGCAAACCATCGCGCTGCCGATGATCATCGGCGACACCGACTTCATCGCGACCATCCCCAAGGTGTGCGCCGACCAGCTTGTCGCCAGCGGCACCCTGATCCAGGTCCCGCCGCCATTCCTGATCGAGCAGACCTTCGTGCGCCAATGGTGGCATCGCCGTTACCTGCATGATCCCGGCCACCGCTGGCTGCGCCAAGTGTTCGCGACGTCGGGGGTGTGAGCGCCAAGTCATCACTGAGGCGAATACATCGGCTCACTTAGATTGATTTGTGGCGCCGTTATGCCGGCTGTACGGACTTAGGCTGACGTTCCATACAACTGCCCATCCCGCCAGGACATGGCGGGGCTGGGCGGATCAAGCAAGCAAAAGAACCGGCCCAGGGAGGTCAGCAATGCGCAACGAGTTTCATCTTGGGCGGCAGGGTGCGAAGGCCGGCCGGGGGCTCAGGGCATGAAGCTGGTCACCTTCTCCGCCTCGGCCGGCGGACTGCGCAGTGGCGTGATCACCGGCGATGGCAGCGTGCTTGATCTGCAGGCGGTCCACCTCGCCCGCCACGGCCGCGCCGAGCCCTCGCTTTCGAGCGTGCTCGCCATCGTGGAAGCCGGGGAGGCCGCGCTCGACCTGATCCGCGGGCTGATCGATTCGGCGGCGGACCACAGCTACGCGCTGGCGGACGTAACGCTCGCCGCCCCTATACCGGCGCCGCCGCAGATGCGCGACTTCCTGTGCTTCGAGAAGCACCTGGTGCAGGCCTACCAGGCGCTGCGGACCGTCCGCGCCCGGCAGTCCGCCGATCCTGCTGCCGCCATGGCCGAGATGGAAGCCAAGGGCGTGCTGTCGATCACCCCCACCTGGTACGAGCGCCCGATCTTCTACCATCCCAACCGGATGAACGTGGTGGGCCATGGCTGCGACGTGCTGTGGCCGAACTACTCCGACACGATGGATTTCGAGCTGGAGTTCGGCTGCTACATCGGCAAGACGTGCAAGGACGTGGCCAAGCATGACGCGCGCAAGCTGATCTTCGGCTACACCATCTTCAACGATTTCTCCGCCCGGGACGAGCAGACCAAGGAAATGCCCGGCCAGCTCGGCCCCGGCAAGGGCAAGGACTTCGACACCGGCAACGTCATGGGCCCCTGCCTGGTGACCGCGGACGACATCCCCGACCCTTACACCCTCGACATGATCGTGCGCGTGAACGGCGAGGAATGGGCCCGCGGCAACACCGGCGAGATGGCTTGGACGTTCGAGGACTGCATCGCGCATGTGTCCCGGTCCGAAACGCTGCAGCCCGGTGAGTTCTTCGGCTCCGGCACGGTGGGCGGCGGCTGCGGGCTGGAGATTATGCGTTTCCTAAGTCCCGGCGACGTGGTAGAGCTGGAGGTCGATAAGATTGGCATCCTGCGCAACCGCATCGTGCGCCAGTGAGGGCGGGGATGATGCTCCAACCCGGCGGCGCCTTGGGGCAGCAACAGCGGGACGGGCAGCATGCCTAGCGTGTTCCGGTTGGCCTATGTCGATTTCACGACCCCCTCGCTGGACCAGGCGCTGGACTACTACTCCGGCGTCCTCGGGCTCGGCGAGGTCGAGCATTGCGGCTCGGCGGCCTATCTCAGCATTGGGCTGGACCACCACAACCTCGCCCTCCACCGGGCGGACCATCCCGCCTTCGCCACGGTGGGGCTGCAAGCCGGGCCCAACGAGGACCTCGAGGATCTCGCCGGCCGCCTTGGCCGCATGGGCGTGAGCTCCCGCGTCAAGAGCGACGCACGGCCAGGCGTCCGCAAGCTGCTGGAGATCGCCGAGGTCGGCGGCCACACGGTGCAGGTCGCCGCCGCCATCGACGCGCCGGCGCCTGGCTTCCAGGCGGGCGGCATCCGGCCGATCCGGCTCGGCCACGTCGCGATCGCATCGACCGACGCGCCCCGCCTGGTCGCCCTGTTCCGCGACGGCCTGGGGTTCGACACCACGGATTGGTTCGGCGACCTGGCGACCTTCCTGACCTGCAACCATGACCACCACGTGATCAACGTCATCGCCGCCCCGCTGGCGACGCTGCACCACCTCGCCTTCGAGCTTGAGGGCCGCGAACACCAGTTCCGCGCCGCGGACGTGTTGGCGGGCCACGGCATTCCGACCCAATGGGGGCCGGCGCGGCACACCGCCGGGCACAATATCGCCTCGTACCATTACGGTGCCGATGGGGCGCTGATCGAGCTCTACAACGACATGGACATCTTCCTGCCAGAGCTCGGCTACTGCGAGCCGCGGCCCTGGCACGGCGACCTGCCGCAGCGGCCGAAACATTGGCCGCTCGCCTCCTTGAGCCGCTGGGACACGAAATACGGGTTCGACTTGGCCGCGGTGGCGTTCGGACGCCGGGACCCGGCGTGAACAGGGTGAGAAAGCATGACAAGCAAGTATGACGTCATTGTTGTCGGATCCGGCCATAACGGCCTGGTCGCGGCGGCCTACCTCGCCAAGGGCGGCAAGAAGGTCCTCGTGCTGGAGCGCAACACCGACCTCGGCGGCGGCGTCGTCACCAGCGAGATCGCGGCGCCGGGCTACCTGCACGACTGGCATTCCGCGCTCCATGTGCTGATCCAGGCCAACCCGCTGATCCGCGACGACGAGCTGGGGCTCGTCGGCAAGTTTGGCCTGCACTACATCTACCCCGACGCCGTCGTTTCCACCGTGTTCGAGGATGGCGACTTCATCGTCACCTACGCGGACCTGGACAAGACGTGCCAGTCGATTGCCAGGGTGTCCCCGCGAGACGCCGAGGCCTACCGCATGTTCGCGCAACGCAGCGCCGCGCTGCTGCCGCTGATGCTGCAGGGCATGTTCGTGCCGCCGCCCCCGCAAGGCATGTTCTGGTCGCTGCTCGACCAGAGCACCGAGGGGCGCGTGCTGATGCACACAATGCAAAAGAGCATGCTGGACATCGTGGACGAGCATTTCCACCACGAAAAGGTCAAGATCCACCTGCTGAAATGCGCCGCGGAATTGCTCATCGGCCCGGACGAGAAGGGAACCGGAGCGTTCATCTTCAACATGGCCGGGTTCGCCCACACCTTCCCGTGGGGCGTGCCCGTCGGCGGCAGCGGGGCGCTGGTGACCGCCTTGGTCAAATGCCTCGACCATCACGGCGCCGAGTTCCGCACCAAGGCCGAGGTCGAGAAGGTGCTGGTGTCGGGCGGCAAGACCAGCGGCGTGCGGCTGCGTGGCGGCGAGACGATCGCGGCCCCCCTGGTGATCGGCCAGATCCACCCATGGCTGCTCGGCGACATGGTCCAGGACATCGATCCCGCCTTGGGACAGCGGGCGCGCGACACCAAGACGGCGGGCTTCTCGCTGATGTCCACCATGTACGCGCTCAGGGAAGCACCGACGTTCCGCGCCCCCGCCGAGGCGTCCCGCGTCGCGCTGATGAACTTCGCGCCGGCGTCGCTTGAATCCTACCTGCGGGTGTTCGACGACCTCCGCTATGGCGACCTGCCCAAGAGCACCGTGATGGCCGTGCATGACCATGCCCAGTGGGATGCCAAGCGGGCGCCGAGCGGCGGGGGCACGCTCACGGTATGCGCGTTCTGCCCGTGGGAGCTGCGCGATGGCGGCGCCGGCGCATGGGAGTCGCGCAAGGGCGAGCTGCAAGGCCACCTGCACCGCATGGTAGGCGGGGTATGCACCAACCTCGACCAGGGCAACATCGCCGGCGCCGCCTTCCTCACGCCGCCGGACGCCGCGCGCCACTCGCCCACCTTCCAGCACGGCGACGTAGGCGGCATCGGCAAGGGCTTCCACCAGATCGGCGGCCACCGCCCGACGCCCGAACTGTCGCAATACGCGGTGCCCGGCGCCGAGGGCCTCTATCTCGCCGGCGCGTTCATGCACCCGCCCGGCGGCGTCACCGGCGGCGGCCGCGCCACGGCGGTGCGCATTTGCGAGGACATCGACCTGGACTTCGGCCGCCTGTGCGAGGGCGCTTAATGAAGCTGTACTCGCCGGACAAGTCGACGCTGATGGAAGTGCGCACCGTCAAGGACCATCCCGAGGGCCTGGTGGTGGAGGGCAAGATCATGGGCGCGATGCCGATGAAGGCCATCGTGCGGCCGGAGGAGATGCGGGCCGCGCTCAAGCTGCTGTCGTTCCGGATTGTGCTGAAGGTGATCGGCATGCTGCTGCGCGGCGGCAAACCGCCGGCCCGGCCGAAGGCCTGACGCGGCCATGACCAAGGAGGACCGGAGAACATGTTCCTGATCGGCAAGGCGGTGCCCGGGCGCGGCCGGGTCAACGCCCGATGAGCCGGGTGGAGGTGGCCGGCGCGTCCCGCCCGCTGACCTTGAAACCCGCCGCGCGCGCGGCGGGGGCGGCGCAGCAGGACCGGGCCTGGTGGGTGCTGCTCGGGGCGAGCATCTGCATCTTCTGCGGCCAGCCCGCGGTCGCCTTCTACACCTTTGGGGTGTTCCTGCCGGAAATCATCGCCGACACGCATTGGTCGCGGGCGGGCGTGGCGGCGGCGCTCGGGCCGGGCGCGCTGGTCGCCGCCGCCATCTCCCCGTTCGTCGGAACGCTCTGCGACCGGCTCGGCGTGCGCCTGATCGCCATCTTCGGCGGCCCCTTGTTCGCCATCGGGTTCGCCGTTCTGGGCCTGGCGCCGACGGGAGCGGGAACGTTCACCGCCGCGGTGATGGTCATGTGGCTGTTCGTGTTCGCAGGCTCCCCGGTTCCCTACGCGCAGCTTCTGACCGGCTGGTTCGACAAGCGGCGCGGCATGGCGATTAGCACCATGTTCGCCTGCGGCGCCCTCGGCATCGCGGTGTGGCCGCCCTACGGCGCCTACCTGATCGCGCATCTGGGCTGGCGGCACGCCTACGTCGCCATGGGCGCCACCGCCGGCGCGGTGATCTGCTTCACCGGGCTGCTGCTCATCCGCAACCCGCCGGTGTCGGTCGCCAGCGCCGCCGGGCCAGTTGGCGCGCCCGGCCTGGTGCTGGGCGAGGCGGTCAAGACGGCGCGCTTCTGGAAGACGGCGGCGACCTTCCTGCTGCTGACCGCCGTGCTCGCCGGCATGGCCGTGGCCTTCCCGGTGATCCTGCGCCAGGCGGGCGCCGACGCGCAGACCGCCGCCTCCATCATGCGGGTGATTGGCGTTGCCATGTTCTTTGGCCGGCTCTCGCTGGGGCTGACGCTGGACCGCTGGTTCTCGCCCTACGTCACCGTGGGGATCACGGCGGTCTCGATGCTTGCCTTCGTGCTCCTGATCGCCAGTCCGGGCATCGGCATGCTGTTCGCCGCGGCTGCCTTCCTCGGCTTCGGCCTTGGGTCTGAATATGCGGTGGTGGCCTACATCGTCTCGCGCGCCTTCGGCTTCCGGGCGTTCGGCGTAATCTACGGCCTCATCACCCTGGCCACCAGCATCGGCGCCGCGGTGGGGCCAGCCGCGATCAACGTGGCCCTGGTGTCTTCGGTCAGCGTGCGGACGATCTCCTCTGTCGGGATTGCCCTGCTGGTGGTGGCGATTGCCATCCTGCTCACCTTTCAGCGGGCTGAGCTGCCGTTCGGTGCTGCTGCAGGCTCAAAGCTCAAGGCCGAGGCTTAGCCGCTTCGCCCTGGGAGCCTACCCGGGGCTTGGGGAGCAACGGACCGAAAAACTGTGGATCGGCATGGAATAGGGGCTCTAACGCGGTTTCGCTGATGCTGTGCGTCATGCTGCAGCATGAGGCGTCGGGCAAATCCAGCACCGGGCTGCCCCCCTGCCATTCCAACGACTACGTCGCCAGAACCTTGGCCGCTCCGCGTCCTTGTTGTCACGGGTGAGGCCATCCTGGCCGCTTTCGTACATCACGGCCAAGTTGACTTGCGCCAACGGATATTTCACGCGGACTCCGCGTCTCTAAAGATAGCTGGGAAGCACGCGCTTTCCGGCTCATGCGCCGATGGTGTACACAAGCCTCGATCCGCCATCCGGCTCGTTCCATGTTTTCTCGACCAAGGCGAGAGGCTCCGCTCGGACGGCCAGGGACAAGCGCGCCGCGGTGGCGGCAGCGAGAACTCCGCTAACCGACGCGAGCAGCCCGCCCATGCTGACGCTGCCGAGCCCGCTGCCCATCAGCTCGATCGGGGATGAACGTAGGATGGCAGCCGGAAGCACAACGTCGCCACGGCTGGCAGCGCCGATCTGCACGAAGCGCAAGCGACGTCTCGGCGGGGCCGCTCTGGCCGCCGAAGCAAGCAGGGCCAGCGCGGACGGACCCCAGAGGTAATCGAGAGCGATGTCGACACCGGCCGAGAACTGATCCAGCAAACCAGCCTCCGCCCCGTTTGCGTCCAGCGGCAGGGTAACGTCGGCACCAAGGGATGTCAGCACCGAGCGGTTCCGGCCGGTCGCGACCACCTTGCCAGCGCCGAGGTGCCGGGCGATGCCCACGGCCAGGCGGCCCGACATGCCGGTTGCGCCGTTCACCAGCACGGTCTCGCCGGGCTGGATGCGGGCACGATGCACAAGCGCAGCCCAGGACGACATGCCGGGGTTGGCGATCGCCGCCGCCTGCGTGTCGTCGAGGCCGTCGGGCACGGGAACACAGCGTTCGGCCGAAATCACAGCCTGCTCCGCCATGGCGCCAAAGGGAGCGGACGGCAGCAGAAAGTAGACCCGGCGTCCGTCTGGTAGTCGGCCCACGCCGTCCACCCCGGCCACGAACGGGAGCGTGCCGCCCGTGCTGTAGTGCGTGCCGGCCGCCCGGCTGCGTGCGAGTTGCGAAAGGGCGGCGGCCGTCACCGCGATCCGCACCTCCCCCTCACCGGACCCGGGTGACGGAAAGTCCGCGAATTTGGGCGGCTTTCCGGCCTGCTGCACCACCGCCGCTTTCATGCGCGCCTCCGTCATGCCGGCCCGTCGGCAGCCATGCCGTGCGCCGCCGTGGCCAATCCGGTTTTAAACAGCTCTGGTAGCGGGAATCGGCCCATGCGGACAGGGCTGCAGCCGGGTCCCACGTCTTGGGCCGTTGCGGCCGGTCCTCGTGCCACGGACGTGGGTCGAAGTAGCCGAGTGCATCGTCGGACATGCGGTCCAGCTCCGCGCAGTGCTCGACGAGCAGCCCTTCGGGGTCGGTGTGATAGATGGCCAGGTTGTGGCCGCAGCCGTGTCGCAGCGGACCCCACAGCACCTCCGTCCCGTGCCGCGCCAGCGCGTCGCAGGCCGAGCGGATATGGCCGACGTCCGTCAGCTCGAACGCCAGGTGCTGCACGGCCGAGTATTGGCCCGCCACCATGTTGACGGTGTGGTGGTCTGGATTGCAGCGCAGGAAATAGAAGAAGTCCTGCATGGAATCCGACAGGCGGAACCCCAGCACGTCCGTGTAGAACGCGACCAGCCGGTTCACGTCCGGCGAAAGGCACGCGACGTGCGACAGCTTGAGCGGGCAGATGCCCAGGTGCACCGTGTCCGGCTCCCGCGCTAGTGGCCCTGCTGCCGGCCTATCGGCCGATCGCGAACGTCGATCTTTTCGCCACTTTTGCGCCGGGCAGGCCGGTACCCCCGCGCATCCGGCAGTTCGTTGATTTCTGGCCGGTCGGCTGGCCGCTTCACACTCACCGCCACAGTGATTCCACTGGGCGGACGTGATCCTGTCCGCGAGCACGTGTTTAGGCGTGTCCTACGTCGTGGTCCGCGTAGGGCGTGTGATCGTTGCGGCACCCGGCTACCTGGACCGGCGAGGGGAGCCGCTGGCGCCGGAGAATCTCATGTCGCGTGGCTGCCTGTCGCCGGAAGCCTCCAACGTGACTCGCAATCCAGCACTTTTCACGTAGCTCAATCCGTCGCAGTGGCAGGACTTCAGAGATCGTCATCGGCAGACTTGACGCTGAACGCTGAAGGTTTATGTATGTCTTCAGGATTTAGGAAGCCTGATGCAAACCAAGGATGAAACACGTGAGGCAATCTTGGCGGCGGCGAAAAGCCTGTTCATGCGGTTTGGTCCAGTGAAGACCAGCATGGCAGACATTGCGCGTGAGGTAAGGATGTCGCCACCCAACCTTTATAATTTCTATCCCTCTCGAGATGCCATCATGGAAGACGTCGGCACACGAGAACTGACCGAGTTGCAGCATAATATAACCGAGGCGATTGCTCAAACGCCTGGTGATTGGGCGCGCATTGCCGTAATGTTCATGAGCACGGCTCGGCATATGCACGACAAGCTTGGAAATGAGAAGAATATCCTGCAGCTTCAGGCATTGGAAAAGAAGAATCGCTGGCGGTTTATAGAGAACTTCCATACGTTCCTTCGTCACACGGCAGAAACCATTTTAGTAGATGCCATTGACGCAGGGCGACTTGATCACGACGACCCGAGCGGCGCAATCTCGGCATTGTTTGACTGTATGGTCAGCGCCTGGGATCCCGTTCTAATCCAGAAATTCCAGCGTGATGACCATCTGCGACGAGTAGTTGCCCAGTTGTCTTTGTTAGAAAAGTCGTTTGTTAAGCATCGGTGATTGTGCGCCGACAGAAATAGTCTTTGTCGCTAGTCTTTGCACGCGTCGATGCCTGCCTCCCTTTCGAGAAGGACCACTCCAATGGCAAAACCATTCCGCGGCGCCGTATCGCCGTTGTTGATGTTTGCCGCCATGTCCCTGGCGGGATGCGACCGAAAGCCCGCGGCCGCCCCGGCTGTCGCACCAGCCGCGGAGGTCGGCGTTGTTACACTCAAGGCGCAGCCGGTCACACTCACCACTGAGTTGCCCGGGCGCACCACGGCCTTCCTCACCGCGGATGTCCGTCCGCAAGTCAATGGCCTAATCCTGAAACGCATTTTCGTCGAAGGTGCGGACGTAAAAGCAGGTGATCAGTTGTACCAGATCGACCCGGCGACCTACCAAGCGACCTACGACAGCGCCATCGCGACGCTGGCCTATGACCAGGCTGCACTCGTCACTGCAAGAGCCAAGAGCGCCCGCTATAAACCGCTCGCCGCCGCCCAGGCCGTCAGCCGGCAAGATTATGATGACGCTGTGGCTGCAACGGGTGAGGCAGTCGCGAATATCGCCACGGCTCAGGCGTCCATCGAACAAGCCAAGATCAACCTGATCTACACCAAGGTGGACGCGCCGATCAGCGGACGCATAGGGCGATCAGCAGTCACCCCGGGCGCCCTGGTTACCGCCGGCCAGACAACAGTGCTTGCAACGGTGACGCAACTCGACCCAATCTATGTCGACGTCATTCAGCCGGCGGCGACGCTGTTGCGGCTGCGGCAGGAGCTTGCGGCGGGCAAGATCCAGCAAACCGGGCCGAATCAGGCCAAGGTCACACTGGTCTTAGAGAACGGATCCAAATACCCGCTCCCAGGCAAGCTGCAATTTTCGGAGGTGACGGTCGATCAAGCCACTGGAACCGTGGTCGTGCGGGCGATTTTCCCGAACCCCGACCACCTGCTGCTACCGGGCCTGTTCGTCCGGGCGGAACTGCAGGAAGGCACCGATGACCGAGCCCTGCTGGTGCCGCAAATGGGGGTGTCCCATAACACGCATGGCGACCCGACGGTGCTGGTGGTCGACAAAGATAACAAGGCGGCTCTGAAGATCATCCAAACCAGCCGTGCGATCGACGACAACTGGGTCGTGACCGGCGGGCTGGCACCGGGCGACAAGGTCATCGTTGACGGATTGCAGAAAGTGCGGCCGGGTGCGGTAGTGCACGCTACCGAGGTCAATACTGAGCTGGCGCCCGCGCTGGCCCCAGGGCAAGCGAAGTAGGCGCGCCCGGGATGTCCGCCTTTTTCATCGACCGGCCGATCTTTGCCTGGGTCATCGGCCTCATCCTCATGCTGATCGGCGGCGTGGAAATCTTCCAGTTGCCGATCGCCCAATATCCCTCCATTGCGGCGCCGCAGATTTCGATCACGGTGACGTATCCCGGCGCGTCCGCGCAGACGGTGGCAGACACCGTGGTGCGCCCAATCCAGCAGCAGCTAAACGGACTGGATGGCCTGGAATACATCTCCTCCACCACCCAATCGAATGGTTCGATGGAGATCGATGCGACGTTCAAGCAGGGCACGGACGTCAACATCGCCCAGGTGCAGGTGCAGAATAAGCTGTCATTGGCCGAGGCCGTGCTGCCGATCGAAGTCACCCAGCAGGGCATCCGGGTCACCAAGGCCACCAAGAATTTCATGGTGGTCATCGGCTTTATCTCGGCCGATGGCAGCATGAACGCGCAGGACATCGCCGATTACGTCGCATCCAACGTGCAGGACGCACTCAGCCGGGTCTCCGGGGTCGGCGACTACACGTTGTTCGGCGCCGAATACGCGATGCGGATTTGGCTGGATCCGGCCAAGCTCTACAAATACGCGCTGACCGTCGGGGACGTGACCAGTGCGATCAGCGCGGAGAACATTCAGGTCTCCTCCGGCGAACTGGGCGGCCTTCCGGCCAGCAAGGGGCAGCGCCTGGACGCCACGATCATTGGCCCGACCCGGTATGAGACCCCGGAGCAATTCGAGAACATCCTGCTAAAGGTGAACCTCAACGGATCCCAGGTCTTGCTGAAGGACGTCGCCCGGGTTGAGCTGGGCGCGCAGATCTACTCGCCGACCGCCAAGATCAATCATGCGCCAGCCGCGGCGATCGCGCTGAAACTCGCGGCCGGCGCCAACCAATTGGCAACAGAATCGGCCGTTCGCGCCGAACTAGCGGCGTTGCAGCCCTACTTCCCGCCGGGTCTGCAAATCGTCTACCCGCTTGACACTGAGCCGTTCATCACTTTGTCGATCACCGAAGTGGTCAAGACGCTGATCGAGGCGATCGTCCTCGTTTTTATCGTGATGTACATCTTCCTGCAGAATTTCCGCGCCACTTTGATCCCGACCATCGCCGTGCCGGTGGTGTTGCTCGGCACGTTCGGCGTGCTGGCCGTTCTTGGCTATACCATCAACACCCTCACCATGCTGGCGATGGTGCTCGCCGTGGGTTTGCTGGTCGACGACGCGATCGTCGTGGTGGAAAACGTCGAACGGGTGATGGACGAAGACAAGCTCTCCCCGCGGGACGCGACACGGAAATCCATGACGCAGATTTCCGGCGCGCTTGTCGGTATCGCGCTGGTGCTGTCTGCGGTGTTCCTGCCGATGGCGTTCCTCAGCGGCTCAACGGGCGTGATCTACCGACAGTTCTCAGTAACCATCGTCTCGGCAATGGTCCTGTCGGTGTTGGTGGCCTTGATCCTGACGCCCGCTTTGTGCGCCAGCCTGCTGAAGCCCAAGAAGAAGGGGCACGGCCATCTTCGCGGCCCATTCGGCTGGTTCAACCAGGGCTTTGACTGGATCAACAAGCGCTACACTGGCGGCGTTGGCCGCATGATCAGCAGATCGGCCTGGTCGATGCTGGCCTTCGTCATCATCACCGCAACGATGGTGTTCTTCTTCACCAAGCTACCGACAGGCTTCCTGCCCGATGAGGACCAGGCGCTGGTGTTCGGGCAAACGACCTTGCCGCCAGGCAGCACTGCGGAGCAGACCGATGCGGTGAACGAGCGCGTCATCGAGTACTTGCTCACGGCGGAGAAAGCCAACGTCGACACGGCACTGTCAGTTGTCGGCTTCAACTTCGCCGGACAGGGGCAGAATGCCGGCTTCCTGGTAATCAGCCTCAAGCCCTGGGCAGACCGGCCTCTCGCCTCGCAATCTGGTGCGGCAATCGCAGCCCGCGTGATGCAGCATTTCGCCGGCACGCGGGACGCACTGATCTTTGCCTTCCAGCCGCCCGCAGTGCTGGAGCTGGGTAACGCGTCCGGCTTCGACATGGAGCTGGTCGACAGGGGCAATGTGGGCCATGACAAGCTGCTGGCCGCGCGCAACCAATTGCTTGGCATGGCCGCGAAGGACCCAAGAGTGATGGCGGTCCGGCCAAACGGCATCGAAGACGCTCCGCAATACAAGTTGGTCATCGATCGTGCCAAAGCCAATGCATTCGGCGTGACGACCGCCGACATCAACAGCTTTGTCGAGGGCGCGCTGGGATCGACCTACGTCAATCAATTCCTGCGCGCGGGCCGAGTCAAGCAGGTCTATGTTCAAGGCGAGAACGATGCCCGTATGCTGCCGGACGACCTCGGTAAGTGGTATCTGCGCAACAGCAGCGGTGGGCTTGTGCCGTTCTCCGCCATAGCAACCGGCAAATGGCTCGTCGGCCCGCAAAACGTGCAGAACTACAATGGATCGACCGCGTACGAAATTCTCGGTGTTCCCGGGCCCGGCGGCAGCAGCGGCACTGCCATCGCTGCGATGCAGGAGATGGCGGCCAAGCTGCCGGCAGGCATCGGCTACGAATGGACCGGGCTGAGTTTCGAAGAAGTACAGGCAGGATCGCAGACAGCGGCTTTGTTCAGCATCTCCGGCGTCGTCATTCTCTTCTGCTTGGCGGCTTTGTATGAAAGCTGGGCAATTCCAATCGCGGTGCTGCTGGTGGCGCCCCTGGGCGTGCTCGGCGCAGTGGCCGCGACCTCGATCCAAGGCTTGGATAACGACGTGTATTTCCAGGTGGGCCTGCTGACCACCGTGGGGCTGGCGGTAAAGAACGCCATCTTGATCGTCGAATTTGCCAAGGAGTTCTATGAAGAGGGGGCCACTTTGCGCGACGCGGCCCTCCAGGCGGCACGGGAGCGACTGAGGCCGATCCTGATGACCTCCTTCGCCTTCGTCTGCGGTGTGTTCCCGCTGGCGATTGCGGACGGCGCGGGCGCTGCGGCGCGAACCGCGATCGGCACGGCGGTGGTGGGCGGCATGGTCACGGCCACCGTTCTGGCAATCTTCTTCGTCCCCGTGTTCTTCGTCACCGTGCTCAAGATCTTCCGAGTCAAACCAACGGTGAAGCACGATGATAGCCCGGCGCGAGTTCCGGTGGAGGCTTAGATCATGCGCAAACTCGTCCTGGCTTCGACCATGTTGATGACAGTCGCCGGCTGCAGCCTTATCCCCGATTACCAGCGGCCCGGCTTGCCCGTGGCGAACCAGTATCCGAACGGCCCCGCCTTCACCGGTGCAGGCGTCGTGTCCGGCAGCGTGGCGGCTGGGGATTTGGGTTGGCGCGACTTCTTCCTCGACCCAGTCATGCAGGATTTGATCGCCCTGGCGCTGAAGAATAACCGTGATCTGCGTGTTGCCGCGCAGAATGTCGCCGCCTCCTACGCCCAATATGAGGTCCAGCACGCCGCGCTGTTTCCGACGATTGATGCCACCGGAAGTGGCGAATTCGCGCGGGAGGCGCCAGGTGAGGATGGAGTGCCCACGGCTCTGCATGTCAACGCCTACAGCCTGGGGCTCAGTGCAGCGTCGTACGAACTGGATTTGTTCGGCCGCATCCGCAGTCTGAGCAAGCAGGCGCAAGAGCAGTATTTCAGCCTGGCTGAGACGCAGAAGAGCACACAGATCAGCTTGGTGGCGTCTGTCGCGTCCGAGTATTTGACGTGGCTTGCCGATCGTGATGCGTTGCGCGTGTCGCAGTTGACGGCGAAGGCGCAGCAGCAATCGTACGACCTTTACAAGCTGCAACTGGCCCAAGGTACCGGAACGCTGCTTACCGTGGCACAGGCAGAATCCACTCTGCGCACGGCTGAGGCGAGCGTCGAACAATATACCCGGCAGGTGGCGCAGGACCTCGATGAGTTGGTGCTGCTGGTGGGGGCCACGCTACCGGACGCGCTACAGACGCGGATGATGGCGGAGAGCGGATTGGCGGCCGTAACGGCGTTCCCAACTTTACCAGCGGGGTTGCCATCCGACCTGTTGCAACGCCGCCCGGACATTCGCGCAGCGGAGCACACCTTGCTGGCCGCCAACGCCAATATTGGCGCGGCTCGGGCAGCGTTCTTCCCATCCGTCACGCTGACCGGCAGTGGCGGCACCGCCAGCGGTGGTTTGACGAAACTGTTCGGCGCGGGAACTGCGTCCTGGTTGTTTGAGCCACAAGTCAGCGTTCCGATTTTCGACGCGGGAGCAAATTTCGCCAACCTTGATTACACCAAGGTCCAAAAGCTAATCGAGATTGCTAACTACCAGAAATCCATCCAGTCGGCGTTCCACGACGTCTCGGACGCGCTCGCCGGACGGGCCACCTATACGCGCCAAGTAGATGCGGAAAAGAAGCTCGTCGGTGCCGACCAGACTTACTACGATATCTCCAAGATGCGGTCCGATGCGGGGGCAGACACTTATCTCAACGTGCTGATCGCACAAAACTCATTGTTCTCAGCGCAACTTACACTTGTCTCCCTTAACCTCTCCCAGCACCAAAACTTAGTGACGCTATACATGGCGCTAGGCGGCGGGTGGACGGATCGTGTCGAAGGACCATCTTAACATCTCACAATCAGACCAACGCGGGTCGCTACCATAACCAGCACTAGTTTAGCAGTAAGTTCGGGCTCGTCGAACGCCTACGCAAGTCAGCGCAATCGGCGCGTCCAGGCGAGCGTTCGGGCCCAGCGCCGGGCTGCGGGACCGAACACCCTTGCCTCGAAGTGCTGGAAGGCAACCGCCTGTGATAATTCGGATCGGGTAGGATAAGGCACGACGGTCTCCGTCAAGGCCCAACGGCTCGCCCTGCCGCGCACCGCCATGGACCAGGGCAGCAGCAGCTCGCCAGCCTGCGTGCCGAGTATCGTCACGCCAACCACCCGGCCCGCGGCCGACACAACCTTGATGAAGCCTGCTGTGTCATCGTCCGCCACGGCGCGGTCGTTCTCGCTCCAGTGCTCGTGGGTCACGTCCACCTTCGAATAGCGGCCGCGGGCCTCCGCCTCGGTCAGTCCCAGTTGAGCAAGCTCGGGATCGGTGAAGGTCACGGCCGGCAGAACGTCAAACCGTGCCGGGCTCGGCAGCCCGAAGCCGAGCGCCGTTACCACCCGCCGCCCCTCGTAGCCGGCGGCGTGGGTGAAGCGCGGCCCAGCCCGGCAGTCCCCGATGGCAAAGACCGCCCGGTTGGTCGTGCGGCGCCGGGCGTCCACCGTGATGCCGTCTGCGGTGAAAGCCACACCCGCCTGCTCCAGCCCGAGCCCGTCAAGCCGGGGCCGCCGCCCGGTGGCGACCAGGAGGTGGGAGCCCCGAACCGCCGTCCCATCGCGAAGGTCGAGGCGGACGGCGCCGGCCTGCTTGGACGCCGCGACCACCGTAGCTTGCTCTTGTACCGTCACACCCTCGGCGCGCAGCGCGGCCAGCAACGCGTCCGCAGCATCGCGGTCACTGCGAGGCAAAGCGGCGCCGCTGTCCACGATCGTCACGGCTGCACCCAGGCGGCGCATGGCTTGCGCCATCTCCACCCCAATCGAGCCGCCACCCAGCACGAGCAGGTGGTCCGGAAGGGTCTCGAGCCCGAACAGCGTCTCGTTGGTCAGGAACGCCAAGTCCCGCAGCCCGGGAATGTCCGGCACCGCGGCATCGGAGCCGGTGGCGAGCACGATGCGCGGCGCCGTCAGGGTGCGGGCGCCGACCCGGACGGCGCGCCGGCCGGTCAGTGCCGCATCGCCCTGGATCACCTCCACGCCCCAACCCTCGAATCGCTCGGCGGAGTCGTGCGGGGC
>CAXTNN010000051.1:0-12088 GCA_964245545.1 uncultured Acetobacteraceae bacterium
AGGCGGGGCCCCAGGCGGGTGTGCATGAACTGCACCACCACGGGGGTGCCGAGCACCAGCGCGGCTAGCGCCAGCACGGATGCGCCGGCGAAGAAGAATTGCAGCGGCCGCACCTCCTTCATCAGCACCACGATGGTGCGCAGGATGCGCATCCCGTCCGTATAGGTGCGCAGCTTGGAGGCGGAGCCCGCCGGGCGCTCCTTATATGCCGCCTGCAGCTCGCCCACCGGCATAGCCAGCTCCAGCGCGTGCACGGTGAACTCGGTCTCGGTCTCGAACCCGGTGGACAGCGCAGGGAAGGACTTTACGAACCGGCGCGAAAAGGCGCGGTAGCCGGAGAGCATGTCCGTCACCCGGTCGCCGAACAGCAGGCGGACGATCTTGCTGAGCACGCGGTTGCCCAGGCGGTGCCCGGCGCGGTAGGCGGCGCTGGCGTCGGCCACGCGGGTGGCGGTCACCATGTCGAGCGGGCCGTCCAGCAGCATGCGCAGCATGGCGGGGGCGGCCGCCGGGTCGTAGGTGTCGTCGCCATCGACCAGGATGTAGGCGTCGGCGTCGATGTCGGCGAACATGCGGCGGACCACGTTGCCCTTGCCGGGCAGCGGCTCGCCGCGCACCACGGCGCCGGCGGCGCGGGCCTCGTCCACCGTCCCATCGGTCGAGTTGTTGTCGTAGACGAACACCACCGCCTGCGGCAGCGCGGCGCGGAAGCTGGCCACCACCTGGCCGATCGCCACCGCCTCGTTCTTGCAGGGGATCAGCACGGCCACTCGGATCATCGGAAGACCATCTGCCGCGACAGGATGAAGTTGGCCGACATGCCGGCGAGCGCGCCGGCGGCAACGGCAAGGACGGGGATGTGGGCGCAGAGTGGAATCGTGGCCACCAATGTGAAGTAAGTGCCGAGGTTCAAGCAGAGACCCGGCAGGTTCGCCAGCACAAAGCGGAGCCATTGCCGGTGCATCGGGCCAGGCTGGCCGGCGCCGCGGAAGGTCCAGATGCGGTTGAGCCACCAGGTTGTCGTGACCGCCACCGCGTAGGCGAACACGCCGGCGGCGTAGAGGCCAAGGGCGGCCACGGTGGCATACACCGCGGCCGTGTCCACCAGGAAGCCCACCACCCCCACGGTGCCGAATTGCAGCATTTGGGCCACCAATCGGCGGTGCCCGGCCGAGATGTGGTGCTGTGCGGGGCCGGGAAGGGCACCCACCAGCCAGTCGACCAGCGCAAGCATGGGGCGCTCTATACCGGGTCCTGGCAGGGTATGAAACGGCGGCGGGAGATGTGCTAAGCCCCCTTCAACACCACCGGCACGGGTCCCCTGCTCATGAAACGTCGAACCTTCCTTTCCAGTGCTGCCGCGGGCCTGGCGCTGCCAACCCTGGCGCGTCCGGGCATCGTGCGCGCCCAAGGCACCCCCGGGTCCACCCAGTTGCTGAAGTTCATACCGCAGTCGGACCTCACGGTGCTCGACCCGCATTGGACCACCGCCTACGTCACCCGCAACCACGGCTTCATGGTGTTCGACACGCTGTACGGCACCAACGGCCAGTATAAGCCGAGCCCGCAGATGGTCGCCGGGCATACCGTAAGCCCGGATGCCAAGCTGTGGCGGCTGACCCTGCGCGACGGGCTGAAGTTCCACAGCGGCGAGCCCGTGCTGGCGAAGGACTGCGTGGCCAGCATCAACCGGTGGGGCAAGCGCGACGCATTCGGCCAGGCGCTGCTGGCGGCCACCGACGAGCTGTCGGCCGACGGCGACAAGGTGATCGTGTTCCGGCTCAAGCACCCGTTCCCGCTGCTGCCGGACGCGCTGGGCAAGAACACCACCTACATGCCCGCCATCATGCCCGCCCGCCTGGCCGCCACCGACCCGGGCACGCAGGTGCAGGAGATGGTGGGGAGCGGGCCGTTCCGCTTCGTGGCAGCGGAGCGGGTGCCGGGTTCGCTGGCGGTGTACGAGAAGTTCACCGACTACAAACCCTGCCCGACCGGCATCCCGGATTGGACGGCGGGGCCGAAGGTGGTCCATCTCGACCGAGTGGAGTGGCACACCACCCCCGACCCGGCGACCGCGGCGGCGGCGCTGCAGAACGGCGAGATGGACTGGTGGGATTATGCCTCGGCCGACCTGCTGCCGCTGCTCCGCTCCAACCGCTACCTCAAGGTGGCGGTGCAGGACCCAACCGGGCAGATCGGCATCATGCGGATGAACCAGTTGCAGCCGCCGTTCGACAATCCCGGCATCCGCCGCGCACTGCTGGGCGCGGTCAACCAGTCGGACTTCATGCAGGCGGTGGTCGGCACTGACCCGTCGCTGTGGCACGACGACGTGGGCGTGTTCTGCCCCGGCACGCCGCTGGCCAACAACGCGGGCATGGGCGTGCTGACGGGCAAGCGCGACATGGGCCGCGTCAGGGCCGATCTGCAAGCCGCCGGCTATGGGGGCGAGCGCGTGGTGCTGCTGGTCGCCACCGACTTCCCCGTGCTGAAGGCGATGGCCGATGTCGGCGCGGACATGATGAAGCAAGCCGGAATGAACGTGGACTACCAGGCGCTGGATTGGGGCACGGTGCTGAGCCGGCGGCCGAGCAAGGCGCCGGTGGATCAGGGCGGTTGGAGCGTGTTCTTCACCGCCTGGGCCGGCACCGACATGCTGACCCCGGCCGGGCACCTTTCCCTGCGCGGCAACGGGCAGGATGCCTGGTTCGGCTGGCCGACCGCGCCGAAAATCGAGGCGTTGCGGGACGAATGGTTCAGCGACCCCGACCTCGCCTCGCAGCAGGCAACGGCGGCCAAGCTGCAGCAGCAGGTGCTGATCGATGTGCCCTATATCCCGCTGGGCCAGTACCTGCAGGCGACCGCGTACCGCACCTCGCTGCAGGGCGTGCTGAACGGGTTCGCCATCTTCTGGAACTGCCACTGGTCGGCGTGACCTGCGCTAGGAGGCGAGCCACACGTCCGTCAGGTCCTGGCCGACATAGGAGCTGGGGGTGATGGTCCAGCCGCGGACGTCCGCCGCCGTCACGATCGCCCGGTTCCACCATAGCAGCGGCACCGTGCAGGCCTGCGTCAGCGCGCGCCGCTCGAACTCGCGCACGATCCTTGCCCGTTCCTGGAGGTCGGTGCTGAGGGCTTGGCCGATGAACAGCGCATCCAGTTCCACGTCGCTCGAGCCGCTATAGTTCGAGGGCGAAAGCCGCCGCGAGACCAGCTTGGCGAATTGCAGCGAAGGATCGTCATAATAGTCGCCGCCGAAATCGATGGCGGCATCGAAATGGCCTTGCTCCAAAGCGGCCTGCCATTCCTCGGTCGGCAGCTTGCGCAACGTCGCGCTGACGCCGATGGAGCGCCACGCCGCCACCGCCGCCTCGCCCGCCGGGCCATACGTGTAGGCGAGGTCGCGGTCGATCATCACCAGGTTGAGGTTCTGCACGCCGGCCGCCGCCAGCAGCGTCTTGGTCTCCTCGCGCGAGGCTGTGATGTCACGCGAAAAGCCCGGCAGCGCCACGAGCTCCTGCTCCGATAGCGCCAGGGGGCTACCGGGCCGCATCAAACCGCCGACAAACCGCATCACGGTGGTGCGGGACAGCGATTGCGACAGGCCCCACCGGTCAATCGCCAGCGACAGCGCCCGGCGGACCCGCTCGTCGTCGAACGGCGGCGCCTGCGTGTTGAACACGATAAGGATGTTGGTGAGCCAGGGGGCCTCCGACAGGCTCATCCGGTCGCCCAGCGCCTGCCTCAGCTCGTGTACTTCCGCCGGGTCGAAGCCGTGGAATTCGGCGGAGATGGTGCCAGCCGCCAACGCCTTCACCAGCGTCTCACCGCCCATCGGCAGCGCCTCGAAGCCGTCCAGGGCGGGCTTGCCGGGCCGGAAATACTGCTCCCAGCGGCGGCCGCGCCAAATCCGGCCGCGGTCGTGCTCGACAAACACAAACGCGCCCGTGCCAAGGATGTTGGTGCGCGGAAACAGAGGGTCCGCGGCCAGCTTGGCACTGCTGTAGATGAAGTTCCACGGCGAGGCGAAGCGCGCCAGCATGCCCTGTTCGGCCCAGCCTAGATGAAACACCACCGTTCGCTCATCGGGCGTTTCAATCGCTTCGATCGGCGCCAAATCGAGTTGCCGGACCGATATTACGCCCGGCGGCGGGTGCAGGCTGCGCTGGTATGAGGCTTGGACGTCCTGCGCCGTCAGCGCTGTGCCATCATGGAACAGCACGCCGGGCCGCAGCTTGAAGCTGTAGCTGAGCTGGTTGGCGGAAACAGCCCAGGACTCGGCCAAATCGCCGATCACGTCCGGGTAATTGGCGGTGTCGAACTTCAGCAGGGTGGAATAATGCGGGGCGGCGAAGTCAAGGTAGCTGTAGGAGCGGTTCTCCTGGCAATCGTAACTGGTCGGCTCGTCTTGAACACCGAAGCGCAAGATGCCGCCGCGCTTAGGCGCTTCCTCTGCCATGGCCGTGCGGGCGAACAGCGTGGCGAGGCCGAGCCCGCGCGCGGCATTCCGCCGCGTCAGCGCCAGCCCGTGAGATGTGCCGGCCCTCAATTGGTTCCGGTCGCTTGCCACTGCCGGAATTGATCAAACAGGGTCTGCTTTTGTTGGGGAGTGAGCGGCGCCGCCCCGATGAGTTTCGCCCTCGTGTCCAGGAAGCGGGAGAACATGGCCTCCATATTGCCCGCAGTTCCGGATTTGGCCGCTTGCGCGCTGGCCGCGCTGCGATCCAGCCACTGCTGTGCGGGGGGGAACCGCTGCCATCCCGGCAACTCGGCCGCTAGGTTCACCTGCCGCCACATCGGGTCATGCCCTGGCCCCAGCAGCGACGAGAACTGGGTGAAAAACAAATCCACGAAGCTTTGCATGCTGTGGTAGCGGATGGAAATGGGTGGGAGCTTGGCGGCCGCGAGCACCATGCCCACCGACACGGTGGCGACCGGTTGGTCCGGCGCGATCAGGTCGGGATAGTCAGACGCAGTCAGTGAGGCTGGCGTGAAGGACTTAACCAGCGCCGCGGTGGCAGGCATCGGCAGGAAATGCAGGCCTTCATCATGCCCGATCGTCAGTGCGAGCAGCGACGGCTTCTCGGCGAAGAACATCATTGCCGAAATTTCCCGCTTGCGCAGGCTTTCCAGCGCCTGTTCTTGGCTCACGTTAATGGGCGTGATCGGAAAGCCGAGCAGCTTGGACATCTGCTCGGCAACGGTGCTCGCCGTCGAGCCCGGAAGATCCACGGCGACCTTCTGGTTCTTCAAGTCGTCCAGCGTCTTGATACTTGTCTGTGCGACAATGTGCAGCTCTTCGCTGCCGAGCTTGGTGACGTAGGTGTAGCCAAAGTCCGGTGCCGGTGCGCCGGCGCCTGGGCCGGACAGGGATTGGACAATCTCGTTGATGTTCGTTGGCAGAATGGCCAGGTCAACGCCGTGCATGTAGGCCAAATCCCAATAGTTCTGGATGGCCGTGGTTCCCAAGACTGTCACCAGCCGCCGCGTCGTGCCGTCGTTGAACAAGCCGCCGAGGTCCTGTGCAATGCGCGTCGAGTCCAGCGAGGCAAGGGTTTCCAGCTCAACCGTGGATTGGGCTTGTTGTGGACCGAGCTGCGCCGGCGGGGTCGCGCCGGCCGGGTTCGCCACAGCAAGCCCAAGCAAGGCGCACGCCGCCAGCCGCAAGGCGGCAGCGCATGGTTTTGCGACGGCATCCGAACCGGAGTCTAAGTGCATGGTGGCGCTCGCTATTGCCGCTATGGTGCAGATGCTGGATGAAGGCATGGGCCCGGCGTCACATCAGCCCGGCTTGCGCTAGCGTCTTCAGCCGCTGCGCCGCTTCGGCGTCACCCAAGGCGGCCGCCCGGCGATACCACTCGGCGGCGAGCGCGGGGTCCGGGCGAAGCCCTTGCACGCGGAGAGCAGCCAGCACCAACGGGTCGAACGTTCCGCCGGCTGCGGTCATGGCCGCAGGGTCGTCCAAGCTTGCCGCGCGCTGGAACAGCATCCGTGCGGCGCTGATGTCTCCAGCCGCCATCATCGCGCTGCCTCGATCCATCAGCGCCGACAGCATATCCGGCGCGACCGCCGGCGTCGGAGCAGGGAGAGCTGGCGGCACCGAGGCCATCGCGGTTTGCACCGGTTCCGCCTTGGCAAGCGGCAGGGCCTCGGTACGGGTCGATGAGGCGGAGGGTTTGGCGGCAGCGGAGTCCGGCGCCGGGCCGGCCGACGGCGACCAAGCCGCGAAGCTGGCCACCAGGACCGCGGCGCAGGCGGTCCAAGCCAGGAGTTCCCACGGCCTGGCGTAGGAGCGCCGCCGCGGCAGTTGGGAGGCCATCAGGCTGCCCATTGCCGCATGGTCGTAGGCATGGCGGCGGTGCGGGTCGGAAAGCAAATCGTAGGCGGCCTTCACAGCGATGAAAGCATCCTTGTTACCGGTGCCGGGCACATCCGGATGCAACTGCTTGACCTTGCGCCGGAACGCCGTCTCCAGCGTGGTTTGGCTGGAAACAGAACTGACGCCCAAACATTCATAATGACCAGCCGGGTCAAGTGGAGAATGGCGCAAGCTCACTTCCTCTAACACACGCAAGTATGCACGCAGTCCATACAATATCAGTTCTACTGTCGTGCATGAAACGGCACAAACATGCATCGCTACTGACTGAGCAAATCACGCTTGTCAATTGAATTGATGCTGCAATGCGATGGCAGCACGCAACCGTAGCTGCTCTGGCCGACCTATATCGGGTCAGCAACGTCCATCTGTTGCAGTGCAGACGCCGAGGCGGCCCCACCGGCCGCGAGCGATGCTGTCGCCCCGATAGCTGCAAGCTATCGGGGCGCGCAGGTCAACCCGGCTGGAACGCCAGCGACAATCCGTTCATGCAGTAACGCTCGCCCGTCGGCGCTGGGCCATCGGGGAACACGTGGCCCAAATGGCCGCCGCATTGGCTGCACAGCGCCTCGGTGCGCACCATGAAATGGCTGCGGTCCTCGCGGGTAATCACCGCCCCCTCGATGGGCTTGAAGAAGCTCGGCCAGCCGCTGCCGCTCTCGTATTTGGTGTCGGAGGTGAACAGCTTCTGCCCGCAGGCGGCGCAGGAGAAGGCGCCGGTGCGCTTCTCATAATTGAGCGGGCTGGTGCCGGCGCGTTCGGTGCCCTGCTCGCGCAGCACGTGGTATTGCTCGGGGCTGAGCTCCGCGCGCCACTCGCTGTCGCTGCGCTGTACCGGAAAGTCGGTCTCGGTCTGCTTCATGGCCATCCTCCTGCTTGCCGCCCGGAAATGGGGTGGGGCGCGCGGCAGGGCAACGGGGGCTACTCGGCCGCCAGGGCCATGCTGGCGGCCTCGGCGCGGGCCCACACCGCCGTGTCGTGGAACACGGCACCGCCATTGGGTGCGGCGGCATCGTCGCTGGTCAGCGCGTTGATGCCCACCCCGCCTTCGAACGCGCTGTGCGGCCAGACGCTTTCCGCGATGATGGTGCCGGGCCGCTGCCCTTCGCCCAGCGCCACGTGCAGCACCACCTCGCCGCGGGCATTGCCCAGCCGCAGGCGGTCGCCGGGCACCACGCCGAGCTCCGCCGCATCCTCCGGGTGCAGCAGCGCGGTCGGGCGGCCCTCGCGGCGCTGGGAGCTGGGGGTCTCGGTGAAGCTGGTGTTGAGGAATTGCCGCGCCGGGGCAGTGACGAGGCGGAACGGATGCTGGCGGGTGGCGCCGTCGTAGCAATCCCAATGGTCGGGCAGGCGGGGCATCCCTGCGGCGTCCGGCCCGATGGCGGCCCAGTCGGGGGCGAAGCGGAAGCGGCCGCCAGGCTGGGCGAAGCCGTCCAGGAAGTGCGATGCGCGGAACGGCGGCTGCCGGTCGACCCAGCGCGCCGCCATCACCGCCTCCGCGCCGCCGTAGCCCGAGGCCCGCAGGGTTGCATCCACCAGCTCCATGGCCGTCATGTCGAAGCCCGGATGCTTGGCGCCGAGGCGGCGGGCGAGGGCGCAGATCACCTCGTGGTTCGACCGGCACTCGCCCGGCGACGCCACCAGGCGGCGGCCGATCTGCACGTGGCTGTGGCCGCCCGCGTGGTAGACATCGTCGTGCTCGAGGAAAGTGGTGGCCGGGAGCACGATATCGGCCATCGCCGCCGTCTCGGTCATGAACTGCTCGTGCACCACCGTGAACAGGTCCTCGCGGGCAAAGCCGCGGCGGACGCGGTTGCTGTCCGGCGCCACCGTCATCGGGTTGGTGTTCTGGATCAGCAGGGCATGGACGGGGGGGCCGTCGCCCAAATCGGCCCGGCTGCCGGTGAGCACGGAGGCGATGCGGCTCATGTCGAGCTGGCGCACCGCCGTGTCGCGCCGGTCGAGGCCCTCGATGAGGGTTTTGTCCCAGCCATAGATGTCGCGGTTGTTCCAGAACGCGCCGCCGCCCTCGTGCTGCCACTTGCCGGTGACGGTGGGCAGGCAGGTGACGGCGTGCAGCATGGCCGCGCCATTGCGGGCACGGCTGAACCCGTAGCCGACGCGCAGGAAGGCGCGCGGCGTGGTGTTATACGCGGCGGCAAACGCCTCGATGGCGGCGGTGCTGAGCCCGGTGATGGCGGCGGCCCAGTCCGGCCCGCGGCTGGCGAGATGGGCCTTCAGCTCCTCCGGCACGTCGGCATAGCGCGCCATGTAGGCCCAGTCGGCATGGCCGTCGCGGAAGGCGCAATGCATCACCGCGCAGGCAAGCGCGCCGTCGGTGCCGGGCCGCAGCGCCAGGTGGGTGTCGGCCACCGCCGCCGTGCCGGTGCGGTAGGGGTCCACCACCACCAAACGGGCGCCGCGCCGCTTGCGCGCCCGGGTGATGTGGGTCATGGCGTTGACCTGGGTGGCGACGGGGTTGCCGCCCCACATCACGATCAGGTCGGATTGCGCCATCTCCCGCGGGTCGGGGCCCGTGATGCGCCCAACCCCGGCGCGCCAGCCGGATTCCATGATGGTGGTGCAGATGGTCAGCTTCTGCCGCGAGTAGCCCATGGCGTGGCGCAGGCGGTTGATGCCGTCGCGCTGCACGTGGCCCATGGTGCCGGCGAAGTAGTACGGCCACACCGCTTCGGCGCCATAGGCGGCCGCGATGGCGGTGAAGCGCGCGGCGATGCGGTCCAGCGCCTCGTCCCAGGGGATCGGGCGGAACTGGCCGCTGCCTTTCGGCCCGGTGCGCAGCAGCGGCTGGGTGAGCCGGCCTGGATGGTGCTGCCGTTCGGCGTAGCGGGCGACCTTGGCGCAGACCACCCCGGCCGTGTAGTTGTTCGCCGCCGCCCCGCGCACGGTGCCGATGCGGTCGCCCTCCACCTCCACCTCGAGCGCGCAGCAGGAGGGGCAATCATGCGGGCAGACGCTGGGTAGGGTCCTCATGGGCTTGGTCTCCGCCGCCACCATGCGCAAGGGTGGCGCAAGGCGCAACGGGTTACCCGGCTTGGCGGGCCTGCTGCCGCTCCGCCACCGCCTTGACCGCCAGGGTGACCACGGCGATGCCCGCCAGCAGCGACGCCATGGCAAACGCGGCCGGCAGGTCATACTCGTTATAGAGCAGCTCGATCTGCAGCGGGATCGTCATGGTGAGGCCGGAAATATGGCCGGACACCACGGAAACGGCGCCGAACTCGCCCATGGCGCGGGCATTGCACAGCAGCACGCCGTTCAGCAGCCCCCAGCGCAGCCGGGGGAGGGTGATGCGGCGGAAGATCTGCCAGCCCGAGGCGCCGAGGGTGAGCGCCGCCAGCTCCTGCTCGCTGCCCTGCGCCTGCATCAGCGGGATCACCTGGCGGGCGACATAGGGGACCGTCACCAGGGCGGTGGCCAGCACGATGGCAGGGGTGGCGAAGATGATGGTGATGCCATGCGCCACCAGCCAAGCGCCAAACCAGCCCTGCAGCCCGAACACCAGCACCCAGACCAAGCCGGATACGACGGGGGAGACGGTGAAGGGCAGGGTGATGAGGGCAGTGAGCAGGGCGCGGCCGGCAAAGCGGTAGCGGGTGATGCACCAGGCGGCGGCCAGGCCGAACACGGTGTTCATCGGCACCACGATGGCCGCCACCACGAGGGTGAGCCGGATGGCGCTGAGCGAATCGGGCGAGGCGATGGCGGCGGCATAACCGGCCCAGCCGCCTGGCAAGGCTCCCGCCAGCACAATGGCAAGCGGGGCCAGCAGCAGCAGCACCACGGCGGCCGCGGACGCCCCCACCAGCACCCCGCGCATCCGGGCGCTCTCGCCGATGCTCACGTGGCGAGCAGCCGGGTCCACCAGCGCGTGGCGCGGTGCTGGAGGGTAGCGAGCAGCAGCAGGATCAGCAGCGACGCCGCCAGCATGGTCACGCCCAAGGCCGCCGCCTCGCTGTCCTGGAACTGCTGCAAGCGGACCGCGATGAGCAGCGGCATGATCTCGGAAACGCCGGGCCGGTTGCCCGCCAGGAAGATCACCGAGCCGTACTCGCCGACGCCCCGGGCAAAGGCCAGCGCCGACCCGGCCACCAGCGCCGGCAGCAAAGGCGGCAGGATGACGCGGAGGAAGAGCTGGCCGGGGGCAGCGCCCAGCGTCATCGCCGCCTCCTGCACCGCCGGGTCCAGCGCCATGATGACGGGCTGCAGCGTGCGCACGATGAAGGGCAGGCCGACAAAGGCCAGCGCCACGCCGATCCCGAGCGGGGTGAAGGCCACGTGCACGCCGGCCGCGGCCAACGGGGCGCCGAACCAGCCTTCATCGCTGTACAGCGTGGCCAAGGCGACGCCGGCGACCGAGGTGGGCAAAGCCAGCGGCAGGTCCACCACTGCATCCATCAGGCGGCGCCCGGGAAAGCGGTACCGCACCAGCGTCCAGGCCAGCAGCAGGCCGACCGGCGCCATGGCCAACGCCGCGAGCAGGGCGGTGGCGAAGCTGACGCGCAGGGCTGCCAGCGAGCGCGGCGCCGTGACGGTGGCCCAAAAGCCGTGCAAGCCAAGGCCTGCGGCGCGCAGCACCAGGGCACTGAACGGGACCAGCACCAGCAGCGAGAGCATGGCCGCCGTGATGCCGAGCGTGACGCCGAAGCCAGGCAGCACCCCGCGAACGGCCCGGCGCTTCCAGGCGGCGGTGGCGGGCGTCATTTCAGCGGCTGGTAGATCTGGTCGAACACGCCGCCCTCCGCAAAATGCTCGGCGTTCACTTTCTGCCAGCCGCCCAGATCGTCCACGGTGAAGGTCGGCACTGGCGGAAACAGGTCGGCGTGGCGCGCCAGCACGGCCGGGTCGATCGGGCGGTAGAAGTGGCGCGCCATGATCTCCTGGCCCGTGGGCGTGTAGAGCGCGCGCAGATAGGCCTCGGCCTGCAGCCCGGTGTGATGCTTGTGCACGGTGGCATCCACCACAGCGACAGCCGGCTCCGCCTTGATGGTGACGGAGGGCACGACGATCTCGATCTTGCCCGGGCTCAGGTATTTCACCGCCAGGTTGGCGTCATCCTCCCAGGCAAGCAGCACGTCGCCCAAGTGGCGGCGGGCGAAGCTGATGGTGGCGCCGCGTGCGCTGCTGTCCAGCACGGGAGTGTTGGCGAATACCGCACGGATGAACTCGCGCGCCGTGGCCGGCGTGGCGCCGGGCTGGCGCAGCGCGTAGCCGTAGGCGGCAAGATAGTTCCACCGTGCGCCGCCCGAGGTCTTTGGGTTTGGGGTGATCACGGCAATGCCGGGCCGCACTAGGTCCGACCAGTCATGGATGCCTTTGGGATTGCCCTTGCGCACCACGAACAGGATGGTGGAGGTGTATGGAACGTTGCCGTTGGGCAGGCGCCCGCGCCAATCCTCCGGCAGCAGGTGCGACTGCTGGGCGATCGCGTCGATGTCGGGCTGCAAGCCCAGGGTGACGACATCCGCCTCCAGCCCCTCGATCACCGCCCGGGCTTGCGAGGCGGAGCCGCCATGGGAGGTGCGGATGCTAAGGGTCTGCCCGGTGCGGGCCTTCCAATCGGCTTCGAAAAAGCGGTCGAAATCGGCATAAAGCTCGTGAGTTGCGTCGTAGGAGACGTTCAGCAGCGTGGAATCGGCCGCGGCCGGATGCGGGCTTGACCCGGCGAGCAGGGCAAGCGGCATACAG
>CAXTNN010000051.1:12098-17042 GCA_964245545.1 uncultured Acetobacteraceae bacterium
GGCAACTCCACCGCCGAAGCGGGAGTTCCCGGCGCCGTCACTCCGCCATGCCCCCGGCCCGCTTGTCCACCCCGGCCAGCTAGCCCGGCTGCGCGCCCGCCGCATTGCCGGCCACCACGAACTGCTTCTGCTTCGGCAGTTGCGCCAGGACGTTGCCGCCGAGATGCAGATGCGCCTGGACCAGCTCGGGCGGGATCAGCGCCAGCCATTGCTTCAGCGACATGTCAGTGTAGCGCGGCGAGACGAACATTTCGAGGTAGCGCAGCGGCGTCTGCCCTGTGTTCTCGATGTAATGCCCCATCGTCTGCGGCACGTAGCCGACATCCCCGGCCTGGTAATCGAAGGTGCGGGAGTTGTTGCCGGCGGCAAACACCGTCATGCGGGCGTCCCCCGAGATGTAATACTGCCATTCGTCGGCCGCCGGATGCCAGTGCAGCTCGCGCATCGCCCCGGGATTGATCTCGACATAGGCGGCGGCGATGTGGCGCGAGGCCTTGAAGTTGCTGCTGTCAACGATGCGGACAGTGCCGCCGGGGCAATGCATCGGCGCCATGTCCATCATGTTGAACACGAACGGGTTGGGCACGGTGCCGTTTGGGTCGCTGATGGTCTGCTGCGCTATCGACGGCGGCACCGCGTCTGGGAAGATGTATAGCTCCTCCTTGGGCAGGTTGGCGAAGTCGCTTTCCGGCGCGGCGAAGTTCTTGGCCAGCACCTCCTTGGGCACGTGGGCGAACCATTGGCTGAGGAGGAAGGTGTTGTTCTCGTCGAAGCTGCCATCGTCGAACACCAGCAGGAACTCGCAGCCCTGGTCGAGCGCCTGGATGGAGTGCGGCAGGCCGGAGGGGAAGTACCAGAGGTCGCCCCCCTTGACGTCGGCGATGAAGTTGCGCCCGTCCTCGTCGACGCAGGTGATGCGGGCGTTGCCGTCCAGCATCAGCGACCACTCGTCTTCCTTGTGCCAGTGCAGCTCGCGGATGGCGCCCGGATTGAGCCGCATGTCCACGCCGGCTATGGCCTTGGAGACGGGCAATTCGCGCACCGTGGTCTGCCGCGCCCAGCCGCCATCCAGCAGCCGGTTGTGGCTGAGCGCGAAGGGCCATTTGAGGTTCGGCACGTTGCCGATATCGGTCGCCAGGGAGGCGAAGCTGTCGGGGTTTTCCGCGTCGATGGCCGGGTTCTTTGGCCCGGGATCGGTGCCGCCGCGACTGCCCCGGATCGGCTGGGGAATGTTGGTGGGCGAATTGGTTTGGGCGAGCGCGCTGCCGGCCGTCAGCATGCCTCCCGCGGCGGTGGCCGTGAGTACGGCACGGCGGCTGAGTGGGTCCATGGCTGAGTCTCCTGTTGCCCGAGGTCAACGCTCCCGCCGGCGCCTCCGCGCTGCACGATTGGTTGAGACCAGCGCGGACTGCTGCCATCTCAGGCCCTCTGGAGTGGTAAAAGGAGCTGCAAGCCTGTGACGACGCCCAGACCGCATATCGTCCTCCACCAGACGGTGACCCCCGAGATGCTGGACATGATCGGCGATGGGCTGAGCGCGTTCAACGACGCCGTGACCGGCTACAGCGACCGGCTCCCGCTTGCTGTCGTGGCGGAGGACCCAGCCACCGGGGCGGTGATCGGCGGGGCGCTGGGCCGCTCGTCCCTCGGGTTGCTGTTCCTCGAGCTGTTCTACCTGCCCGAAAGCCATCGGGGTGCCGGGCTGGGAGCCGAAATCCTGCGCCGGTTCGAGGAGGAGGGGCGGCGGCGCGGCTGCGTGGCGGGTGTTCTGTATACCATCAGTTTCCAGGCGCCCGGCTTCTACGAGCGGCACGGCTGGCGCCGCTTCGGCGAGGTTGCATGCTCTCCGCCGGGCACAAGCCGAGTCTTTCTGTCAAAGCAGTTCTAGGGTCCAGGCTCAACCGTGCGCACCGCCGCAGGCTTCGGAGCGGGGGTGGGCATTGGACACCAGGAGTGGCTACAAGATGAGTTTGCGAGTGCAAGCGCGCCGCATTTTCCTGGCATCAAGGTAACGAACCGCAACGCCATGCCGATACCATCCAGTCCGGCCCTGTCCGATGAGCGGCGGCTGTCAGCCCTTCGCCGGTATGACATCCTCGACACTCCGCCTGAGCAAGGTTTCGACGATATCGTTGAGTTGGCGAAGCAGATTTGCAGGACACCCGTGGCCCTGGTCAGCTTGGTCAGTGACCAGCGGCAGTGGTTCAAGGCGAAATCCGGCTTGGATCTGTGCGAGACGCCGCTCAGCCAATCGGTTTGTGCGAATGCCGTGGCCGAGCGTCGATTGCTCATCATTCCTGATTTGGCCCAGGATCAGCGCACGCAAGACAATACGCTCGTCACCCAGTCGCCTTACATCCGCTTCTATGCTGGCGCGCCTCTGACAACCTCAGATGGCCATATCCTGGGCACGATCTGTGTCATCGATAATGTTCCGCGTCCTGATGGTTTGAGCGCAGCGGAAGCGGGCGCGCTGATGGCGCTGGCACGGCAGGTTGTTTCACTGTTGGAATTGCGCCGATCGATTATTCAAAGAGACATCGACGAAGATCGTTATCGTTTGCTGTTCAATTCGATCAGCGCCGGCTTTTGTGTCGTCCAAGTGAAGTTTGACGGAGCGGAAAACGCCATCGATTACCAATTTCTCGATGTTAACTCATCGTTCGAGCGAAGCACGGGGATCAAAGCGGCGGCTGGACAATGGATGCGCACGATTGCGCCTCAGCACGAGGAGTTCTGGTTTGAACGTTGCGGCCAGGTGGCGCTGAGCAGGGAAGCGATGCGCTTCGAAGGCCAAGCTGCCGCCCTCGGCCGGTGGTTTGAGGTCTACGCATTTCCGTCCGGGCCGAAAGACCAGCACCAAGTTGGCCTGCTGTTCACCGACGTGACCGAGCAGCGATCTGCCCGACAGGCTGTGATCGCGGCTGAACAGCGCCTTCATGAACAGCAGATGCTGTTGAACGAAGAGCTAAGCCACCGGATGAAGAACAGCTTTGCCATGGTTCAGGCGATTGCAATCCAAACTTTGCGGTCCGTTCCGGACCAGGAGCCGGTGGCGGCCTTCATCAAGCGGCTTCATGCTTTGTCGGCGGCGCACGACGCCCTGCTTGATCAGAAATGGATGGCTGCTGAAGTTGACCGTGTCGTCAAAGGGGTGCTGGCGACGCTTACAGACCCGGGACGGTTCGATGTCTCTGGTCCCGCTATCGAGCTGGGGCCTCGTGCGGCCTTGTCGACGTCTCTCCTGCTGCACGAGTTGACGACGAACGCGATCAAATACGGCGCCCTCTCAAATGAGAACGGCACTGTTTCCTTGAGCTGGGGTTTGACTGCACTTGATTGCGAGGCGGAGTTCTCGCTGACGTGGCGAGAGATCGGCGGGCCGCCGGTCATGGCGCCAGACCACAAAGGTTTCGGGTCGAAATTGATCGCTATGGGTCTTGTGGGAACGGGAGGAGTGGATCTCCGCTACCTCCGATCCGGCCTGCAAGCCGAGTTCAAAGCACCGCTTGCCCAGGTGCAAGTCTCCTAGAACGGACCCAAACACCTGGAATCAGGTAACTGGGCTAAAGATGCCCCCGCCAACTGCTAGCCCGGCAGGTTAAGCTCCTGCTCCACCACACGCACCCACCAGGCCACGCCAGCGGGAATGATGGCGTCGTTGAAGTCGTATTTCGGCGTGTGCAGCCCGTGCACCACGCCGTCTGCGCCGGCGCCCGCGCCGAGCATGATGAAGGCGCCGGGCCGGGCCTCCAGCATGAAGGCGAAGTCCTCGCCGCCTGTGGTGGCGCCGTGGTCGGTGTCGACGCCGGCCGCACCCGCCACCGCTTGGGCCGCGGCCGCGGCGACCGCCGTTTGCTCCTTGTGGTTGACCAAGGGTGTGGTGAGCCAGGTGATCTGGAAGCTCGCCATGGCGCCATGCAGGGCGGCCAGGCCGTGCGCCAGCTCGTCCATCCGGCGTTCCAGCAGCGTCTGGATGTCGCGCCCGAAGCAGCGCGCCGTGCCCGAAACACTGAGTTCGGCCGGCATCACGTTCACCCCCTCCGGCGACCCGGCGGCGATGTGGCCCACCGAGATCACCGCCGTTTCCAGCGGCGGGACGTTGCGGCCGACAATGGTTTGCAGGCCCAGCACGTAGTGCGCCAACACCACGCTCAGGTCGGCTGCCAGGTGCGGGCCGGCGCCGCCGTGGCCGCCATTGCCGGAGAAGCGCACCGTCCAGCTCGCCGTGCCTGCCAGGTACGGCCCGGTGCGGATGCCGAACTCGCCCACGGGCAGGCCAGGCAGGTTGTGCATGCCGTAGACGGCATCCACGGGAAAGCGGTCGAACAGCCCATCGGCCAGCATCTTGCGGGCGCCGCCACGGCCTTCCTCGGCCGGCTGGAAGATAAGCTGCACGGTGCCGCTGAAGTCGCGGTGCTGGGCCAGGTGCTGCGCCGCGCCGAGCAGCATGGCCGTATGTCCATCATGCCCGCAGGCGTGCATCACGCCGGGCGTGGCCGAGGCATAGGCGGCGCCAGTGGCCTCTTGGATCGGCAACGCGTCCATGTCCGCGCGCAGCCCGACCGAGCGCTGGCCCGGCCGGTTGCCGCGGATGGTGCCGACCACGCCCGTGCCGCCGACCCCTTCGGTGACCTCGACCCCCCACTCGCGCAGCTTCGCCGCCACGATGGCCGCGGTGCGGACCTCCTCCAGGCCGAGCTCCGGATGCGCGTGAATATCACGGCGGATGGCTTGCAGTTCGGGCAGGCGCGCGGCGATTTCATCACTTAACAGGTCGGGCATCGGAGTCTCACTGGGTCGGCGTGCAGCTTGGCGCGCCAATCCCGGCCATGCAACGGCCGCGTGCGACCGCGGCTACGGGTCCGCCTGCTCACTCGCCTTGCCGGGCGCAGGCCGCACGGCCGGCAGCGGGTCCGGCGGCTCCGGATGGTCCACGCACCA
>CAXTNN010000052.1:0-12823 GCA_964245545.1 uncultured Acetobacteraceae bacterium
CCTATGGCCCCCTGACCGATGATGCGGGCGAGCGCTGGACGTTGGTCTGGCGCGGCGATGGCGTGGCGGAGTTGCGAGACGCGGCAGGGCGGACGTTGCTGGACCGAACGGCGGCGGAGAGCCGGGTCAATATGCGGCTTTATGTGGCGCGTGAGCAGTTGCCGGAGGCTGCGGACGACGAGTTCTACCTGGCTGATCTGGTTGGATTGAGGGCTGTTGACCAGTCGGGCGCCGAGTTGGGGCGGGTGAGCGCCGTGCATGATTACGGCGCGGGGGCGAGCCTGGAAATTGGCGCGTTGCTGGTGCCGTTTACACGGGCTTGCGTGCCGAAAGTGGATGTTGCTGCAGGTCAATTGGTGGTGGTGCGGCCGGATGAGGTTGAGGTGCGTGATGCCCCCTTCCCGCACCCGGTTCCGGCGGAAGCGGGCTCTTCTTCTGGTGGGATCGCTCCGTAATGACACCCTGGCAAGCCACCGTGCTCACTTTGTTTCCGGGGATGTTTCCTGGGCCGCTCGGGGGCGCGCTGGCTGGACGGGCGCTGGAGCGCGGGTTGTGGCGGGTGACCGTGCAGGACATTCGCGACGCTGGGCTGGGGCGGCATCGCAGCGTGGACGATACGCCGTTCGGCGGCGGCGCCGGCATGGTGCTGCGGCCGGATGTGGTGGACGCGGCCATTCGCGCCGCCTCGGACGGACGGCCGCTGCTCTACCTCACGCCGCGTGGCCGGCCTTTCGTGCAGGCGGATGCCGCCCGTCTTGCTGCCGGGCCGGGCGCCATTCTGCTGTGCGGCCGCTATGAGGGCGTGGACCAGCGTGTGATTGAGGCGCATGCGGCTGAGGAGGTCAGCATCGGCGATTATGTGCTGTCTGGCGGCGAGCTGGCGGCCATGGTGGTGCTAGACGCCTGCGTGCGGCTGCTGCCCGGCGTGATGGGCGCGGCGGAAAGTGCGGCAGAAGAGAGCTTCACCACCGGGTTGCTGGAATATTCACAGTATACTCGGCCGGCCGAGTGGCAGGGGCGCGCCGTTCCGCCGGTTCTGCTGAGCGGCGACCATGCCGCCATTGCGGCCTGGCGCCGGCAGGAGGCCGAACGAATTACCCGCGCCCGCCGCCCAGACTTGGTCGCGGTTGCATCTTGCGTCACCACGCCGTAACAGTTTGATGAACAAGGAAATTGGACGATGAACCTCATTCAGCAATATGAGGCTGGCGAGATTGCCCGCCTAACTGCCGCCCGCGCTGTGCCAGAGTTCGTCCCGGGTGACACTGTCCGCGTGTCGGTGAACATCAAGGAAGGTGAGCGCTCCCGAGTGCAAGCCTTTGAGGGGGTTTGCATTGCCCGCTCCAATAAGGGGCTGAATAGCAACTTCACCGTGCGCAAAATCAGCTATGGCGAAGGGGTGGAGCGGGTGTTTCCGCTTTATGCGCCCACAATCGCCTCCATCGATGTCGTGCGCCGGGGCGATGTGCGGCGGGCAAAGCTATACTATTTGCGCGGTCGCCGTGGTAAGTCGGCGCGGATTGCTGAAAAGGCGCGCGACCTTCGCCCAGAGGCCGCAGCGGCTGAGTAGCGCAGGGCACGCATGCCGCCCTGGTGGTTGACCCTGACCAAGCGGGCTCTCTCATTGTGTTGGCCAGGGTATGGCAACAGGGAGGACAACCATGCCGAGGACATTGTTTGACAAGGTCTGGGACGCCCATGTGGTCGACCGGCTCGAGGACGGCACCTGCGTGCTGTATATCGACCGCCACCTTGTGCATGAAGTGACCAGCCCGCAGGCGTTCGAGGGGCTGCGGCTATCTGGCCGCAAGGTCAGGCGGCCGGACGCGACGGTGGCGGTGGTGGACCACAACGTCCCCACCAGTGACCGACGAGCGGGGATAGCTGAGCCGGAAAGCCGGTTGCAGGTTGAGACGCTGGAGCAGAACGTCGCCGCCTTTGGAGTGCCTTACATTCCGTTGCTTGATGCGCGGCAGGGTATCGTTCACATCATCGGGCCGGAGCTGGGTCTGTCGCTGCCCGGGACAACGATTGTTTGCGGCGATAGCCACACCTCGACCCATGGCGCCTTGGGGGCGCTGGCGTTCGGAATTGGCACGTCTGAGGTGGAGCATGTGCTCGCGACGCAGACCCTGTTGCAGAGGCCGGCGAAGAACATGCTCATCCGCGTGGAGGGCACGCTTGCACCCGGCGTGACCGCGAAAGATGTCGTGCTCGCCATTATCGCCAAAATCGGGACGGCGGGCGGCACCGGGCATGTTGTTGAATATGCCGGCCAGGTGATCCGAGATCTTGACATGGCCGGGCGAATGACGGTCTGCAACATGAGCATCGAGGCGGGCGCCCGCGCTGGCATGATTGCACCGGATGAGACGACGTTCGAGTACGTCCGCGGCCGGCCGCACGCACCGAAGGGTGAGGCGCTGGAGCGGGCGGTCGCGTATTGGCGCACCCTGCCGTCCGACCCGGGAGCTGCGTATGACCGGGTGGTGGAGCTTCGCGGCGAAGAGATCACGCCCATGGTGAGCTGGGGCACGAACCCTGAAAGCGTGATTTCGATCACCGGCAGCATTCCCGATCCGGCGAGCTTTCCGGACCCGGCGAAAGCCGAGCAGGCTCGGCGGATGCTAAGTTACATGGGGCTCCAGCCGGGCCAGGCTTTGAAAGACCTGCCCGTTGATGTCGTGTTTATCGGCTCCTGCACCAACGGGCGGATTGAGGACCTGCGGGCCGCTGCGAACGTCGCGCACGGCCGCACGGTGGCGCCAGGGGTGCGCGCGATGGTGGTTCCTGGCAGCGGGCTGGTGAAGCAGCAGGCGGAGCAAGAGGGATTGGACGCGGTCTTTACCGCCGCCGGATTTGAGTGGCGCGAGGCTGGCTGCTCTATGTGCCTTGGGATGAACCCGGACAAGCTCCAGCCGGGCCAGCGTTGCGCAAGCACGTCAAACCGCAACTTCGAAGGGCGACAGGGAGTGGGCGGGCGAACGCATTTGGTGTCACCAGCGATGGCGGCGGCGGCGGCGGTGACGGGGCGCCTAACCGATGTGCGGGAGTTGGCGTGATGCAGCCGTTCACCCGTTTGACCGGGGTGGCAGCCCCCCTGCCCTTGGCCAACGTCGACACCGACAAGATCATTCCAGCGCGCTTCCTCAAGACGATCAAGCGGACTGGATTGGGCGTCCACTTGTTCGATACGCTGCGCTATGGCCCAGCGGGTGAGGAACGAGCCGAGTTCGTGCTCAACCAGCCACAGTACCGCGACGCTGAAATCCTCATTGCGCATGAGAACTTCGGCTGCGGCTCTTCGCGTGAGCATGCGCCTTGGGCGTTGCTAGATTTTGGCATACGCTGCGTGATCGCGCCGGACTTTGCCGACATATTCTTCAACAACTGCTTCAAGAACGGCATTTTACCCGTTTGCTTGCCGCGTGCCGTCTGCGACGCGCTTATGGAAGATGCTCGGCTTGGGGGAAATGCGCGGCTAACCGTGGATTTGGAGCGTCGAATTGTTATTCGGCCCTCCGGCGAGGAAGTGGCTTTTGACGTGGATGAGTTTCGCCGTCGCCTGCTCTTGAATGGGCTTGACGACATTGGGCAGACCATGGAACGGGCAGACGCGATCGGTCGGTATGAGGCAACGCAGCCAGCCTGGATGCCAGCGATATCGATGTAGGCGCCGCGAGCATCCTTCTCGCCGTCTCGGCTGGAGTGTTGTGGCCGCGGCGAATAGGAGATGGATATGCCCGCGAATAAAAAGCTGCTGCTTCTTCCAGGTGACGGCATTGGTCCGGAGGTCATGCGCGAGGCTCGACGAGTGATCGACTGGATGGCTCGCCGTCGCCGGGTCAGTTTCGATGTGGCTCAGGACTTGGCGGGCGGTGCAGCCATCGACGCCCATGGCAGCCCAATTTCAGAGAGCACGATGGGCAAGGCCCGGGAGGCTGATGCCGTGCTGTTCGGGGCTGTTGGGGGCCCTAAGTGGGACAAGCTTGGGTTTGACAGCCGGCCGGAGCTTGCCATCCTTAGCCTACGCCGTGAGCTCGGTTTGTTTGCCAATCTCCGGCCTGCCACCGTGCTAGCGCCGCTTGTCGACGCCTCGACGTTGAAGCCAGAGGTGGTTCGAGGCCTCGACTTGATGATCGTGCGCGAGAGCACTGGCGGCATCTATTTCGGCGAACCGAGGGGCATAGAGACGCTGGCGGACGGACAACGACGCGGCATCAACACGGAAGTGTACACCTCGTCAGAGATCGAGCGCGTGGCGCGCGTTGCATTTGAGTTGGCTCGGAAACGCTTGGGGCGAGTTTGCAGCGTCGAGAAAGCCAACGTGATGGAGTCAGGTTTGCTCTGGAGGGAGGTGGTGACCGCGCTCGGAGCCAGAGAGTTCCCGAATGTCGCATTGAGCCACATGTATGCGGACAATTGCGCCATGCAGCTCGTGAGGAACCCGCGCCAGTTTGACGTCATCGTCACTGGCAATCTCTTTGGTGACCTGCTGAGTGACCTCGCCTCCATGCTGACGGGCAGCCTTGGCATGCTGCCATCGGCGACGCTTGGCGAGTTAGACGCGGCGACTGGGCGCCGCCACGCCTTGTACGAGCCCATCCATGGCAGCGCGCCTGACATAGCGGGTCAGGGGACGGCAAACCCGCTGGGACAGATGCTGTCGCTTGCCATGCTGCTACGGCACTCGTTCGAGATGGAAGAGGATGCGTCCTTGATTGAGCAAGCGGTCAGCAACGTCCTAGCCAGCGGTTTGCGCACGGCCGACGTGATGGCTGCGGGTGCGGCGCAAGTGGGCACCGCGGTGATGGGGGATAGTGTTCTACGTGAATTGGATAAGCTGGTGAGATAGCATCAGGGCTTGCGAGGTTTGAGGTGTTGCCTTACACCGCCCGCTCGGTTGCGCCCGTAGCTCAATTGGATAGAGCACCAGACTACGAATCTGGGGGTTGGAAGTTCGAGTCTTTCCGGGCGCGCCACCTACATTCGCGAGCGAGCGAGGATGCACCCGGAGTAGGTATCAGCGTGCCTGATAGGGCACAGGTACTGGGTTTTGCCCTGGTTGTAATGGTGTAGGTGCAGGCAATCTCGTTTGGACAGGTTCCATCACGGGCTTAGCCGTTAGGGCGCCAACCATCATCCAGTAGAGGAAACCCACCTCGCCAATGGCGATGTTTGTCAGCAGGAAGATTGCCGCACTTCCGACCACAAGAGCGCACGTGACTAGCCGCATGACGTCATCGTTGCGGTTAACTGAGCTGATTGCCTGTATACCTGCCCACAAAACGCACGCAGTATGCAAAAGCCCCACAACCGTTCCCATTTTAACGGCTGACGACAGCAACAAACCGTCAAGAGCGTTCATGGTGCTGTCTGTCGCGCCGCTCAGACCTACGCCCAGCAGATACCGTCCATCGCCACCAAAGACGTGGAAGTAGTCCTCGAGGCGGGCACTGCCGCTTCCGTCATCTGAGACATTGTTACTAAGACTACTTAGGCGACCGCTGACAACGTCGCCGAACGAGGTGAACAAAGTTGCGACTACAACACCTAAAACCAGGCAAATAAGGAGCACGACGGCTGTTCTACGGGTTTTCTGGAAATAGAGGCAGACTACGATTGAGATAAGGGCGCTGATCCAGGCTGTTCTCACCTCTGTAAGTAGCAGGGCAAGGCACAGTGGCAGGATCGCGACGAACGGTACAAGGATTGGCGGCAAAAAGGTGGATCGGACGAAGGTAAATAGGAGTAGACCGCAGGTGGCGTAGGCTGCAAAGCTTACGGGGGAGTTCATCGTCCCGAAAACCCGTACTTTGCCGGGTTCAGGGAGGCCTATGGAGTCGATTTTCGATGAGATCATCCAGAAGCGATCCCAAGGCTGCGGGTTTACATGTTGGTAGATGCCGTAGAGCCCCATGAAGGGACTGACGACAAGAAACGCCTTTGCGGCTGCATCCAGGACACCCACACTTTGTTGCGGCGCAAGGATTAGGCAGACGCAGTACAACATAGGTATGATGTATTTGACTGCTTCGGTGGTGCTTTGCAGGAACTCTCCTTCAAAAGCCGTTATTGCCCAACCGTAGGTGAGGCATCCCGTGGCAATACAAAAAGGCAGGAGCCTCAGACCCGTGGTGTTTCGGCGAGATAGAAGTCGGTTTAGCTCGGGGAAAACCGCGGTTAAGGCGAGAAGGGGCCCAACCAACATGCTCCCGCTGGGATCATAGCCGGTGTGCAGGTCAAGAATCCGGCGAAGCATGGGAGCGAAGACGAAAAGCGGGACGGCCGTTTGGACATGAAGAGCAAAGCCGCCCCGCTGGTAGGCTCGGATGGCAAGACCTATGCAGCCTACGACGAATAGGAAGCGAGTTAAGCTAATACCATACTGAGCAAGCAGCCCGGTTAGCAGGAGGAATGAGACGACAAGCGTATAATCCCCAACTGTACTAGTCCCCTTGGAAGGGGATCTGAGTTTCCCGAGCGGCTGCGAAGGTAAAGAGAGCGGTTGGTGGACATGCATGTTCCGAGTGGATGCCATTGCCTACCCTCTCGTTAGCGAAGAGCTAGGTAATTACCAGCCTCGAGACCTTCGCGGTCGTAGAGGTGGTACCGCGATGGCTGAATGCCGTCGACCACCAAGCCATGCAACCGACCACCAACGGCCTGCAGTTCGCGCACTCCACGTTGGACTGTTGCCATATCTGACCTGCCCCAGCGGGTGCAGAATAGAATTCCGTCGACGGCTGTCGCCAGGATGCGAGCGTCGGGTAGCATTTGCGAAGGGGGAGTGTCGACTAGGACCAGATCGTAGCGTGCGGTTGCCCAAGCTAGCAACATCCTCATGCGCGAACTGCCTAGCAGTTCGGCAGAGTTCATCGCTGGTTTGCCCGCCAGGATTACATCGATGCCTGAGCCGTGGGAGGACACGACCGCCTCCTCAGGAGATACCTGACCGCGAAGAACTTCGGTGACGCCCCATTGTTCGGGCAGAGATAGGCTGCGCGCAGCGCTTGGCTGACGCAGATCGCATTCAAGCACGAGCACTCGACGGCCGGCGGCTGCAGCAAAGTGTGCCAGAGCTAGCGTGATGAAGGTCTTCCCTTCGCCACGATCAGCAGACGTTATCAAGATACTCCGCTGCCTTCCTTCTGTTTCGCTGCTTAGCCCGGATACGAGCAGACATTCGGCGTAGAGGCGGCGGATTGCTTCCTGAAAGGCAGACGGACTCGCGATCCGCTTTGTAAGACGGGATCCGGCGCGCCCGATACCTGTGACAAATGGCACGCGTGCGAGGACGCGAAGCTGAGCGGCCGCCTGCAGGCCACCCATTGTTCTAACGGTGCGGTCTGCTCGATCCCGCAACAAAGCAGCGGCACTGCCGAGCCCCATGGCGAGAAGAAGGCCGGCTAAGCAGAAAGTGGAGAGTTTTGGAAAAGCGACGGTCTGCGGCTCCTCGGCGAGACTGACCAGCCTGGCGTTCGGCGTCACCAAGCGGCGATTGGTCTCAAGCTGGTTCAAGCTTTTGGTAAGATCGAGGTAGAGTTCGCGATCGGTGGCAAGATTACGCTCGAGCGATGCGACTTCGATCGTGGCATCATCATTGCTGCGCACTTGTGTCTTCAGCTTGTCGACTTGGGTTTGTAGGTCGGCAACGCGGCTATTGGCTGCTTGGTAATCTGCCATCGCACTATGCGTGACCACTGCTGTGTCGCTCGCCACCTCGCGTTCCAAAGCACGGCGCTGTTGCTGCAGGTCGGCCAGAGGCGGATAGGCAGAGCCGTAGCGGGACGCCAACTGCGCAATCTGCGCATTGACGGCTGATAGTTGCTGCTTCTCGTCATTGACGGTTTTGTTCTCTAGGACACCCGTCGTGGCACCACCGTTAATCGTGGCCTGCTGCATTCGGCCTGCTGCGGCGGCACGGTCTGCCTCCGCCATCGAGATCTGCTCTGTCAAACTCGTCAACTGCTCAGATGCGACCGGTGCGAGCCTGCCTTTGATCACGCCGTTGCTGTGCAGGAATGAGCCAATCGCGACTTCGGTCTGCTTTAGGCGGTCTGAGACGTGTTGCGTTTCAGTGGTCAACCATTTGATCGCATCACTTCGCGGTTGAAGCTTTTCGTCGGTGCGCGTCGTAAGGTAAGTTTGAACAACGGCGTTCGCCACAGTCTCAGCCACGTCCGGTAGCGGCGAGCTAAAGGAGATTGAAAGCACACGCGAGCGGCCGCTTACGCCCACCGCGAGACGGCTGCGGAGGCTCTCAACCACTGCACCCTGGTCAGCAGCTTGTTCCGAGCAGGTGTGCCATGGCTTGCCGGTAAGCCACTGCTTGAGGGCACGCTTCCAAGCCGGCGGGGTGTTGGCCTCACACTCACGCATGAGGGCGGCAGCGACATCGGCCTTTGATATAACCTCGCGCAACAGCATCGGAGAAGACAAGATTATGGATTGGCTCTCAATGTCGGCTGTGTCTCCGACAGTGAGCTGTTGGGAGTCGGCGGGCTGTAATGAAGCGAGAACCGGGTCATTTGGCGAGACCGTTACCAAGGCGTCCGCCCGGTAAACTGGCGGCAGCATGAAGTAAGCTCCAGCGACAAGACTTATCGTGACAGAAAAAGCTATGACAAAAGTGAATTTCTGCCTACGCAGGCGTGCTAATAACCCCGCTTCTTCCTCGGCAACAAGGTTGATTGCATAATTACCACCGTAGCCAGCCGCTCCTGCCGCTGTTTGGGGAAGCATCTCGGCTTGAGCGCTGTGGGGAACAAGATCCATCAGACGGATTCCTTGCTAAGCGTGCTAACATAGGATTTGGTCACGGCCGGTTCTGCGGAGACCGGGTCGCTGTTGTCTGTGAAGGGTGGGTGAGGCCATTGCCTTGTAGTAGGTTTGCCATCGAGCGAGGCTAGGCCGGAGCTGAGGCGCTGCTTAAATAAGCCGTATTGGTCAAGGACGAATTGCTTGTAGTCTCGTTCGAACCGTGCCGTTTCAAACTGCAATGCGTTTGCGTGGCAAGCCGATCGGCTGAACATCCCAGTTTGCTGTTCAAACGCCTTCACGGCGGCGGTGATGCATTCAGCGTTGGGGCGGTCGAAGAACATTCCAGTTGGCGATGGTCCGCTGGTCACGACGGTTTCGCGCGCACCCCCGCGTCCCAGCGCGATGACGGGAGTTCCCTGTCCCTGAACTTCTACCGGAACGATACCGAAATCTTCCTCGGCAGCGAAGACAAAGGCCTTTGCAGCGCCCATCAGGCGGCGTAACTCCTGATCGGGTACGAAGCCCTTGAACTCCACGTTTGTCGCTGCCACAGCTTTTAACCTGTCCAGCTCTGGCCCTGTACCTGCGACGACAAGTCGTTTGTCGGGCAACGCGGCGAAGGCTTGAACGATCGCCAGGATGTTTTTGTATGGAACGAGCCGAGATGCCGCGAGGAAAAACCCTTGCTCCTCGCTTTGCGTCGATGGCATCGGCGGCGCGGGCAGCTCTGCGGGAACGGCGACTGGGGGATGAATGACCGTTGACGGCCGTCCGTAAACCTTACGTATGCGGCGGCTCACGTAGTGGGAATTTGCCAGGTAGGCGTCCACTCCGGCTGCGGTTCGCGTATCCCATAGGCGCATCTTGAAAAGGATGTAGCGGGCCAGCAAGCTTTTGAGCCCGCGATCTAACTGCGCTTCCCGAAGGCATTGATGCTGCAAGTCCCACGCATATCGCATTGGCGAATGGACGTAAGAGATATGAAGTTGATCGGCGCCCGTTATGACGCCTTTTGCCACCGCATGGCTGCTGGACAGTACGACATCGTACCCAGACAAATCGAGCTGCTCAATAGCAACAGGCATGAGCGGCAGGTAAGAGCGGTGCTTTTTCTTGATTGCCGGCATATGTTGAAGAAATGTGGAGCGGCTTTGCGGTAGACCTGCTTTAGCCCGATCTTCAGGCGTTAGGACGTCGAACAGGGTAAATAGATCGGCGGAGGGAAAGCAACGAACCATGGCGCTCAGCACTTTTTCAGCTCCACCAAGCACATAGAGCCAGTCATGGATAATGGCGACACGCATAACTTTGCGCCTTCATACAGAGAACGCCGCCGTACCACGCAGGCTTGGCAGTGAAACGCGGCCATTTACCGCCGCAGCTAAAAGCATTGAAGCATTCAGTCGAGAGTTTAACGGGGAAGTCTTAAGAAGAGGTTTAGGGAGGGGCGGCCTAGGTAGCGGCGTTGGCAACTTGATCCATGTCAGTGTTCCGTCATCGGTCATACGGCTCCACCGTCGCTCGTCTGAAATCAACTGGATTTCCGAACCAACTGACCACGCGCCTTGTCAATGAGATAGTGACCTGATGATGCTGAAAGCAGCCCGGAAATCTAAGGGGCAAGCGGACCGTTCTCTGGTCCGCCGGGCACGTTCACCGCGAGACTGCGCCTGGTCCTGGCAAGTTGCCCGCCGGCCTAGTGCCGCCGCCGCAGCAAGATACGGACTGAGCCCTGGTTGGCTTTATGCGGGTAAGTCAGCGCCAATACGTGGGGCCGAAGTGCGGGCAAGTTCAACCAAAGAGGAAGCTCACGGCGAAGAATGCCGCCAACTTCTCCCGCGCCGCGGCCGGTGATGACCTCGACGCATCGCAAGTGGTCCGCGTGTGCCTTAGCCAGAAACGTGTGAAGCGCTTTGAAAGCGTCTTGAGCTGTTCGGCCATGCAGGTCCAACGTTCGGTCAGGGCGGAGCTTGCCCGTTTGCAGCCTGGCCCAGGAGCCAGTATCGATGCCGATGGGGCGCTCGCCGACGGCGATGGCAGACAGCGATGGCTTGAGCTTGGCTTTGGCGATTCGCGCCGGAGCAGGTTTGCGCTGGGCTGGAGTTAGGGGAGTGGCAGGCTCGCATGACGGCAGAACGGGGCGCCCCGGGAGAGCCTCGATCTGCAGCGTATAGCGAGACCATGCATCGCGGTCGGCCTCAGTGAGGGTTCTCCGGCCCACGCTAATCCAGGTCAAGGAGTGACATAAAGAGCTCTGCGCAGGCGGTCATAGGCCCAATTGTCAGGTCACTTGGGCTCAGCTTTCATCCGGGCGGCCCGGCGATGGGGGTGCCCATCGCTTGGGGTGAGCGGGCGGCAAGCCGGGTTGCACTTGATGGAGCCATTCTATCACGTGGTAGAGCATCTGGCGCGCGGTTGAGCCGTGCGGATCGGCCGCAACATCAGCTTCGGCACGAGACAGACGTTCAGCCAACGGCTGCGACGCCAGCACCCCCTGCTCGATGAGTTCTGCCACTAGAGCCTGATAAAGGCCGAGCAGCATTGCATGTGTCTCATTATGGCGGTGATCGCGGGTTTCGAGCACGGCCCTGACGACGTCGCGCGAGACGATGTTGTTTGTGGTTCGATCCATGGCGGACATATTGCGACTGCCCGCGCGGGGCGACAAGCGCGTGCGCTGGATCGGATACCTTCTGTTAAGCCAAATGCGAGACTGTGATGACCCATAAGCCCTGACACCCTCCGAACGCTCCCCGGCCCCCGCTGGGGAGGTGCTTGATCCGAATTTTGCCGACTACTGGGCTGCTCTGGCCTCGGTCGAGCGGCTTTACACAGGCTGCCGCTGGTCCGAGGGGCCAGTGTGGTTTCGAGACGCTCGGTGCCTGCTTTGGAGCGGCAGCCCCAACAACCGCATTCGCGATGGGATGAGCAGACCGACCGGACCAGTGTCTATTGTTAGCCTTCCAACAACGTGGTGGTGGAGTCGGACGGATCCATTTGGTTTACCGATTCCGAGTTCGGCATCCTAGGCTTCTGTGAAGGCGAGCGGGCCGAACCGGAGTTGCTGACCCAGGTCTACCGGATCGACGCTCTGAATGGGGCGATATCGGTCGTAACGGATGAGGTGAAGCGTCCAAACGGGCTCTGCTCCTCGCCGGACGGGTCGGTTCTGTATATGTTGAGTGTGGCTGCACTCCACAACGCATTGTGGCTTTCGATGTGGGAGCAAGCGGGACGATGTTGACACGCAAACGCGTTCTCGTCGATGCCGGAGCGGGCACATCAGATGGGTTGCGCTGTGATGTCGACGGTAATCTATGATGGGTATGGGGCATGTCGGGAGGAGCTTGACGGCGTAATGGTGTTTAAGCCGGGGGGGTGTGGTGGTCGGTCGCGTGGCGTTGCCAGAATGCTGCCCGAATCTTGGCTTCGGCGGGCGGCACCAGAACTGGCTGTTTATGGCGGCCAGCCATTCGCTTTACTCACTCTATGTGCAGACGCGAGGAGCGCCTGCCAGATCGACCGTCATGCTGGTGCGCTTGCTGCGGCGGCCTGCACCGCAGCGCTGCCAAAGCTGCGCTCGAGACGCCTGATGGTGAAATGAGCCCTAGCGATCGTGCGGTAATGCTGGAGGAAAGCGCTGTTCAGCGCTGCACCGCCCACAGCACCGAGCAGCGGGACCGCTTGCAGAGCGAACTTCTGGGATGGGGGCAAGCCGTAGCGCACGGCAACCTCACTGAAGAGGACAGCCAGAGGTCGCCCTTGCATCATGAGGCGCGCGGAGAAGTAGCTTAGCTCGGGGTGGGGCGCCTCAACCGGACCGGCGGTGAGTGCGAAAACCAGGAGGCAAGATGCACGAGTCTCCTCATTGGCAAGATCCTCACCCTCCTCATGGGCGATGCGGGCAATCTCCCGCATGATCGCGATGCTGGTGACGGTGGCGTCGGGCAGGAAGCCCGGGAGGCCAACGAAGCCGCCGACAGCTCCGGAGACAAACACCAGCGGGCGGGCGAGCCAACTGGTCGGGTCTTGGTTGGCGCGGCTGCCGTCAGCAGAACCT
>CAXTNN010000052.1:12833-16897 GCA_964245545.1 uncultured Acetobacteraceae bacterium
AGAACCTGTGCTTGAAATTGCTGGCGTGGGCGATGCAGCAGGTATGTGTTTCGACCGTCTGCGATCATGGGTCAGCCCGAGCACGGCGATGTTGAACGCGCGGCGCAAGGCTTGCTCAGCTACATTTTGAACAAGTTGGCTGGCGTAGGGGATAGTAGCAATCGTTTTGTAGCCTCTGCCCAGAGCATGACCGGCAAAGGTTGACAAGCGGCCGATCAGGCGCATCGCCGGGCCGCCGCCGCTGGCCAGCACGGCCATGCTGCGTTGCAATTCAGCCTTGGATGCCGCGTCTAGATGCTGCGGCACATTTGGCGCTTTGGAGCTGACCAACTCAGTTCGCATCAAGGTATTCTCCTGGGCGCAGCCCTGCTTTGCCGAGTTTAGCCTAATGTTGGGCTGTTGGTCGTAAGCCGAGCGCGTGTCTCGGGTTGCTTGAGCTCGCTACACCGGTCGATGCTCCTGGGCGCAAGACAGTGGGTTAGACGCGAGCTCCAGGAGTTGGCGCGTTAGTTTCGCGCGACCGTTTGCGGGCGAGGCGCAGGATTTCGGCTCGGGCGTCTGCGTCGCACTGGCGGTAGAGCCGAAGCAAGGCTAATTCGTCACCAATCAACCCGGCGGAGGACGGCGCCTCTTGGCCGCGTAAAAGCAGTTCCACCGAGACGTCAAGCGCTTGGGCAATGCGGGTAAGGTGACCTGCATACTGGCCAGCGCGATCGGTTTCCCATTGGGCGACGGCGCTGCGAGACACTCCGGTGGCGGCGGCCAGCCGGGCTTGGCTTAGGCCACGGTCTCGTCTCAAGGCGGCAATGCGTTCCCCGACGGTCGCGTCTGCTGGCTGATCGACCACTCCCATTAATCTCCTTTTCACGGGGGATAGTATGCATTTTTTCCTAGAGAAAGTCATGAGAACAATTGACGAACATTGTTAGTAGGACTAACTCTCCGCGGCCATCCGGGAGATGTTTATGCCCCTTGCGCTTCAATGGACGAAAGCCGCGGACACAGAATTGCTGCGATTGCGAGCGGCCGGTCTGCCGTGGCATGCGGTGGCTGATCACCTGCGTGTTGGGCGGAACGCCGCGATAGAGCGAGCACGCCGGCTGGGGATACAGCCGCTGACCCGCATCCAGCCGGCACCGCGGCCGATGATGGAACGGGTGGACCGGCCGCCGTTGCCGCCGGGGCATCCGCTGTCTTGGCAAGCCATTACAGCGAACACGTCGCTAGAGGGAGAGCCGTATCCATACCCCGTCTTTGTCTAATCGTGTTCCCTAAATCTTAACGGCGGTGCTTACCGGTTCTGGCTGTTGTCTGCCGACTTCTGAAATGCGGAGGCGTTCCGGAAGTAGCACGCCAGCATAGCCGCCGCCCTGATGCACTGACAACTCGAGGAGCTCCCCCCATGACATCAGCTCGCTTCCAGCCGGCGCCTGCACGCGCCGCTTTGCTAGACCGGACCCGCGCGAACCCGCTTATCAGCGCTTGCACGACGGAGGCGGGGCCATCGAACCCGCGCCGCGTTGGGCGCAGTTCTTATCCGATGCGAGCGGTGGCGGGTGAGGCGCGGCCGCAAATCGATGCCGAGATGGTGGTTGCTCGGCTGGAGGAGGCTGGGGAGACGTTGTTAAGCCTGCCGCGTTCTGGGCCAACCACCGGATTGCGGCAGACTCGGCACCAGTTTGTTGCGGAAGCTCTCGAAGCTTATGGATCTGCAGAGCATGGGCGTCCTCGACCGCCTGTTCCTTCCGCATTGCGGATCACACGAATGGATCAGGCTTTGGCGTGGATACCGCTTATCCCAGCCGACAAGCTGGTTCTTCGCCGTATTGTTGGATGCCGGTCGCTGGTTAGCCCAGTGATTGGCCGGCATCTTTATAGTTGGCGGCGCTTGGCCCGGCTGCTTGGGGCGGACCACAAGGCGATTCAGCGCTGGCATGGCACGGGGATACAATTGATTGTTGAGACCTTGAACCGGGATGCGGCGCTGATCCAGTCGTGGGATAGCTTGCGCTGACGCCATGCTTGGCTGAGAATTTCTTGACCGAGAGTTTTGAAGCATTTGAGACGACCTGCCGTCGAACGAATTCATTACTCACGCTTTAAGGTGACGGTTGCGCGACACCTTGGTGTCGCAAAGCGACCGGTGACGGAATTTCCGGCAAGGTCACCTTCAAACACCTGAAGAAACGGTTTGTGATCGGCACCGGGCGTGTTGCTTTCAGCAAGCACGTGCCCGGCGCTGTCAATTTGCCCGTCGAGATTGATTACGCCACTTTCTGGCTCAAACTGCACGGTGTGGCCGCGGATGCTGAGAGTGGCAGGCGTGATGCCGTGGCTATTCTCGGCGGCCCCGCAATAGCCTTGCTGGTCGGCGAGCACGCCGACATAGCTTGCGCTGCGCCCTGGCGCACAGCCGGCCAACCCTGCAAGTCCAGTCACAAGCACGATGGCAGACTTCACATTCACGCGAGTTTTTCCTTGCCCATCTGCCCCATGGCGGATTAGGTTCTTCCTTACGCTCACCGCTCTTTTACTCTGCCCTTTGGGCGCCGGGTGAGCTGGGGCGATTTGAGGATCACGATTTGCCATGCGAGTGGCGCAATCGGGCGAGTCATTTTTCATGAGGAGTGTCGCCGACCAAACGAGTTGCCGAGAAAAGTTGTTTTTAGGAAAAAAGGCCTTGCCCAAACGCCCCAGCCAAGGCTATGAATTGCCTCAAGCTGATACGCCGTGTGCCGATCATTTAGGCCACGGCACTTCATCTCTTCCACTCCTTCTTCAGACCATGCGGCAGCGATATGCTGTTGGCGATTTAGATGGGGCTGTTGCCCTAGCACGCATCGCTGCACCGTATTTACACCCCCGTGTTCCTGCCGCAGCGCCCTATTTGGAGCTCGCTGCAATACCTGATGCCGACCTGGACGCAGTCCGATCTCAGGACTGAGCGTGCCCTTCGCAAGAGCATACGGGCCGACCTCGCCGCCTGGGCTAGTTTGGCCTTGGCTCCCCGCGGACATCAACCTGCAACCCATCACCGCCTCCTGATCCATGAACTGGAACACTTGGCAGCCGGTCGGACTGACCGTTTGATGCTGTTACTGCCGCCGGGCTCGGCCAAGTCGACCTACGCTTCACTGGTATTTCCGCCGTGGTGGCTTGCACGGTTCCCACAATCCTCTGTCATTGCGACGAGCCATACCTCGTCTTTGGCGCGCCATTTTGGCCATGGAGTGCGCGCCCTCGTCGAGCAGCATAGTACGCGGCTTGGTTACTCGCTGGATCCGGCGAGCCGGGCCGCGCACCGATTTCGCACGAGCTCGGGTGCAGAGTATTACGCAACTGGCGTTCGCGGGCCGATCACTGGCCGGCGCGCAGATTTGATCCTGATTGACGACCCGGTCAAATCTCAGGCCGAAGCCGACAGCCCGGCTGCGCGTGAGCAGCTTTGGAACTGGTTTCGCTCTGATCTTACGACCCGGCTTAAGCCTGGTGGGCGCATCGTGCTTATCATGACGCGCTGGCACCCAGATGACATAGGGGGCCGAATACTCGAAGGCCCTGATCCTTGGCGCACCTTGAGACTGCCGGCGCTTGCTGAAGCAAACGACCCGCTTGGCCGATCTCTTGGCGCTCCATTATGGCCTGAGTGGGAAAATAGTGCGGCGATCGCACGCAAACGCACGCTGCTTGGAGAGCGGGCGTTTGCCGCACTTTTTCAACAAGACCCGAGGCCGCGAACAGGCCGGCTCTTTCTACCTGCGCGTATTATGGTTGTGGACGACCCTACAACGACAACGGAGGTACGTGGATGGGATCTCGCCGCCACGGCCCAAACCACCGGGCGTGATCCTGATTATACAGTCGGCGTAAAACTCGGCCGCACCGAAAGTGGAAGCTTCACAGTGCTTGATGTGGTGCGGTTGCGAGGAGGCCCGCATGAAGTTGAGGAAGCGATTGCACGCACGGCGGCCGCCGACGGGCCGAGTGTGACCATTGGTTTGCCGCAAGACTGTTGAGTTGCATTGAGATCTGACCCGGAGAGGGCCTGAGTTTTCATCGAGAAA
>CAXTNN010000053.1:0-5983 GCA_964245545.1 uncultured Acetobacteraceae bacterium
GCGAGCCGCCCTCGGCGTTGAAGCCCCACGCCACCGCCAGCGCCTCCACCAGCGCCACTTCCCGCTCGGGAGCCATGGCGCCTCGCGCCCGCGCCGCCGCGATGGCGAAGCAGGCCAGGGTGGTGAGCTGGGCGGTGAACGCCTTGGTGCTGGCCACCCCCACTTCCTGCCCGGCCAGCGTTTCCAGCACGGCGTCACTCTCGCGCGCCATCGTGCTCTCCGGCACGTTCAGCACGCTCAGCGCATGCTGCCCGGCGCCGCGCAGGGAGCGCAGGGCGGCCAGCGTGTCCGCCGTCTCGCCCGACTGGCTGACCAGCAGGGCGAGCCCGCCGGGCGCCAAGGGCGGCTCACGGTAGCGCAGTTCGCTGGCCACATCGGCATCGGTCGGCAGCCGCGCCTCGCTCTCCAGCCAGTAGCGCGCCACCAGCCCGGCATAGAACGCGCTGCCGCACGCCGTCACCGTGGCGCGCGGCAGGCCGGCCAGGGAGAACGGCAGCGCCGGCAGCGCCACCGAGCGGGTCGCCGGGTCGACCATGCGCTGCAGCACCTGGCCGATCACGCTGGGGTGCTCGTGCAGCTCCTTTTCCATGAAGTGGCGAAAGCCGTCCTTGCCGATCGCGGCCCCGGTATGGACGGTGCGGCGGATCTCGCGCTCCACAGGGCGGCCGGCGCCGTCGAAGAACTGCCCGCTGCCCCGCGCCAGTATGGCGTGATCACCGTCGCGCAGGTAGGCGATGCGCCGCGTGAGCGGTGCCAGCGCCAGGCTGTCGGAGCCCAGGAACATCTCGTTCTCGCCGAAGCCCACCGCCAACGGCGCGCCGTGCTGCGCCCCCACCATCAGCCCGTGGTGGCCGGCGAACACCAGCGCCAAGGCATAGGCGCCCTCCAGCCGACCGAACGCCGCCTGGGCTGCCGCCACCGGCGCCATGCCGCGGCGCAGGTTGAGGTCCACCAATTGGACGACGATCTCGGTGTCGGTTTCAGTCTCGAACACCTGCCCGGCGGCTTCCAATTCGTCGCGCAGGTTGGCGTGGTTCTCGATGATGCCGTTATGCACCACCGAGACCCGGCGCGTGCCATGGGGATGCGCATTGCCCTCGGTGGGCGCGCCATGGGTGGCCCAGCGCGTGTGCCCCACGCCCGTGGTGCCCGGCAGCGGCAAGCGCGCCAGCACGGACTCCAGATTGGCCAGCTTGCCCGGGGCGCGGCGGCGCTCGATATGGCCGTTGCACAGCGTGGCGATCCCGGCGCTGTCATAGCCGCGGTATTCCAGCCGGCGCAGCGCCTCCAGCAACAGCGGCGCCGCCGGGCGGCTGCCGAGCACGCCCACGATGCCGCACATCAGCGCGTCTGCCGCTTGGCGCGGAAGGCGGCGGCGCGGCCTGGCTTGGTCACCTGGCGGGCGCGGCCGAACGCCATTGCGTCCTCCGGAACGTCCTCCGTGATGGTGCTGCCTGCCACCACCAACGCGCCGTCCCCCACCTGCACGGGCGCGACCAGCGCGCTGTTGGAGCCGATGAACGCGTCCGCCCCGATCTCGGTGCGGTGCTTGGCGAAGCCGTCATAGTTCACGGTGATGGTGCCCGCTCCGATGTTGGTGCCGGCGCCCACGCTGGCGTCGCCGATATAGCTGAGGTGGTTGGCCTTGGCCCCCTCCCCCAGCGTCGCCGCCTTGAGCTCGACGAAGTTGCCGACATGGGCCTCCGCCCCCACGGTGGTGCCGGGCCGCAACCGGGCATAGGGGCCGACGACCGCGCCGGGCCCGACTGAACAGCCTTCGAGGTGGCTGAACGCCCGGATGCGCGCGCCGGTCGCGACGCGGACGCTGGGCCCGAACACCACATGCGGCTCAACTGTGACATCGGCGGCCAGGGTGGTGTCGGCACTGAGGAACACGGTCTCGGGCGCGGTGAGGGTGACGCCGGCCGCCATCGCCTCCTCGCGCAGGAACTGCTGCAAGGTTGCTTCCGCCTGCGCCAATTCGGCGCGCGAGTTCACCCCACGCAACTCCGCCTCCGGCGCCTCCACCGCCGCCACGCGCACCCCCTCGGCGCGGGCCAGGGCCACCACGTCGGTGAGGTAGTATTCACCGCCCGACTTGGCCGGCCGCACCGCCGCGAGCCAACGCCGCATGTCTGCCGCCGCGGCGCACAGCACCCCGGCGTTGCAGAGGGGTTGGGCGCGCTCGTCCTCGCTCGCCTCCGCCCACTCGACAATGCGTTCGACGCCATCCGTGCCGGAGATGACGCGGCCATAGCGGCCTGGGTCCGCCGGCCGCATCGCCAGCAGCACCAGCCCGGCTCCACCGCGCGCCGCCAGCAGCCGCCGGAGGGTGGCGGGGCGGATCAGCGGATTGTCGGCATACAGCACCGCCACGTCGCCGTTGCCGAAATGCGCGGCCGCCTGCAGGGCCGCATGCGCCGTGCCAAGCCGATCGCGCTGCATCACCACGGGGTGCGGCGCGGCCGCCGCGGCTATGCCGGCCATATCCGGCCCGGTGACCACCACCGCCCCGTCGAACACGCCGGCGCAGGTGGCGAGCAGGTGCTGCAGCATCGGCCGCCCGCCCAGCGGGTGCAGCGCCTTCGGAATTGCGGATTTCATACGGGTGCCGAGCCCGGCGGCCAGCAGGATGGCGGTTGCGGTCATGCGCTCTCCGCTAACGTCTGCACCCGTGCGATGTCAAAGCACCGGAAAACACTTCTGGTGACGGATCATGTCATCGCCGCCGCCGAGAGGGCCACATCGGCCTAATTCGCACCAGTCAAGTACACCGTGGTGGCCCCGAGTACGCGATTGTAGAACACGATCCGCACCGGCACGGGGACCGCGTCGGGCGTCAGGCTCGCGAACCAAGCCGAGCCATGTTGCGGGCGGCGCAACACGGCAGCATCCTCGTCGTGAACAAACCCGCCGGTCTGCCGGCCCTCGAAGTCGCACCGAAGCGCCGGCCCCTCGAACATGGACCGGTCTGTCTTTGGCAAGACTTCCTCCCCCACCGTATGGGCCTGGATGGCGGACAGGCGGCGGCCGTCAAACGTGTTCATCGCTCCCTCGCACCGGCCGGAGGCCGCCACCTGGTGCAGCAAGAACGCCACCGCGCTCAGCGTGTCGACCGTATGCGCCTGCTCCTCCGCCGGCACCGGGTCCCGCTCGGCCTCGACCGGCGGCACGAGCTGGCTGATGATCGGCTTGCCGTTCTGCCAGTCGATCTGCGTCACCCGCTCTTGGCCGCGCATCCGCCCGGTGCTGAACAGCTCGCGCGGTACCGGCGTGTCGCCGCGGAACCTACCATCGACCGTCGTCGTGCTCTGCGCGCTCATGAACACGCCCACCACGCCGGTGAGATGGTAGGACACTTTGAGGCGGTAGCTGTCCTGCGACAATGCCATGCTGGCGTCCACGTCCATCACGTTCAGGCCTGCGGCATAGGCGGCATAGGTCAGGTGCCGGGCCGGCGCTTCCTGCGCGGCGGCGGGAACGGTAAGCAGCCCGAAGATCGCGAGTAGACGTGCGTGCATGTCAGCCATATGACGCATCTGGCAGAGCCTTGTAATGTAAAAATTACACGCGGAGCGACGGCCTCTGCAGGCGCCGCCGGGTCGGTATTAGCGAATTGCTAGCTTTTCCCCCGCACAATCCATGCGCCAGAGCAAATCCGCCCTGACTAGGCTCAGTCAAGCGGTGGAAAGGCTCGTCTTGCGATGGGTGATGCCGCTTGTTCAGTTATGTCGAGGCATGGGCTGCAGATGATCCGGCGGCAGTCGCGGTGTGCGGCCCGGCCCGGGTCACGGTCGCAGAGCTGGTTGCGCGGGCGGATGCCATCGCCCGGTTGCTGTGGGAGCTGGGCTTGCGGCCTGGGGGTCGGGCCGGGTTGCTGCTGGGCCGGTCCGCCGATGCCGTCGCGGCCATGCTCGCCATCGCCCGCATCGGCGCTGCCTACGTCCCGGTCGACCCGGCGCTTCCCCCCTCCGTGCGGGACGGCATCTTGGCCGACGCGGCCGCGACCGTGCTGGTTTCGGCGGAGGAGACTGGTCCGGGGGTGCCGTCCGTCCGGCTGGGCCGTCCGCTTGCCGCCGCGCCCGCCCTGCCAACGCTGCCGCCCGCCGCCCCCGGCGATGCCGCCGACATCATGTACACATCTGGCTCGACGGGGGCTCCCAAGGGCGTCGTGGTGCCCTGGCGCGGCGTGCTCCGCCTGGTGCAGCAGCCGGATTACGTCACCTTCGCCGCCGGGGACGTCATCCTCCACGCCGCCCCGCTCGGGTTTGACGCATCGACTCTCGAGATTTGGGGCGCGCTGCTGAATAAGGCAGCGCTGGCCATCGTGCCGGACGCGGTGCCCTCGCTGGACACCATTGCCGATGCCCTGCAGCGCTACGGCGTCACCACCGCTTGGCTAACCAGCGGCTTGTTCCACGCCATGGTGGACGCTCGGCTGCCCGCCCTGGCAGGGCTGCGGCAGTTGCTGGCGGGCGGGGATGTGCTGTCGCCGCCGCATGTCGCCCGGGCACTGGCGGGGCTGCCCACGACGGCGCTGATCAACGGTTATGGCCCCACCGAGAACACCACCTTCACCTGCTGCTACCGCATTCCGCGGGACCATGCGGCGGACGAGCCCGTGCCAATCGGCCACCCGATCCGCGGCACGGCGGTGTGGCTGCTGGACGAGCAGGGACAGCCGGTGCCCGATGGAGAGGAAGGCGAGCTCTGCGCCGGCGGAGATGGGGTGGCGCTGGGCTACCTGAACCGTCCGGAGGCGACTGCGGCGCGCTTCATGCCGGGCCCCGACGGACAGCCGATGTATCGCACCGGGGACCGTGCGCGCCGCCGGGCCGATGGCGCCATCCTGTTTGCCGGACGCAAGGACCGAGAGGTGAAGATTCGCGGCAAACGCGTGCTGCTGGACGAGATGGAAGCGGCGTTGCTGCAGGATGCGGCGGTTCGCGAGGCGGCCGTGGTGTTCGAGTCCGGGTGGGCGGAAGCGTTCGTGACCGGCGCGGTGGACGGGCCAGGCTTGCGGCGGTGCCTACTCGCCCGCCTGCCGGAGCATATGGTGCCCTCGGTGATCACCGTGCTCGGCACGATGCCGCTTACGCGCAACGGCAAGCTGGACCGCAAGGCCCTACCCAGCGCCAAGGGCTTGCCCAATGCCGGCTCGGCCACCGCTGCCCGGCTCAGCACTGTTTGGCAGTCGCTGCTCGGCCGCGAGCTCGCCGCCGACACCAACCTGTTTGACGCGGGGGTGAGCTCGCTGGAGATCGTCCGCGCCCATGCCGCCATGGTCGATGCTGGCCTGGAGGTCAGCCTGACCGACCTGTTCGCCTATCCCACCTGCGCCAGTCTCGCCGCCCATCTGGACGGCGGCGGACAAGCTCGGTCGCCCGCCCCGGAGAGTGCGGCGGACGATATCGCCATCATCGGCATGGCCGGCCGGCTTCCTGGCGCGTCCGACCTCGACGCGTTCTGGAGCAATCTCTGCACCGGCGTCGAGTCGATCACCCGCTTCAAGCCCGAGCAACTGGAGGACGCCTCCACCCCCGCCACCCGGGCGGACCCGGCGTTCGTCGCCGCCCGTCCCATCCTCGACGCGATCGATCAATTCGACCCGGCCTTTTTCGCCATGACCCGGCGCGAAGCCGAACTGACCGACCCGCAGCAGCGCGTCTTCCTCGAAATCGCTTGGGAGGCGCTCGAAACGGCGGGCCATGACCCAGCCCGTTACGCCGGGCGCATCGGCGTGTTCGCCGGCAGTAGTCCGAACTCTTACCTGCTGCGCAACGTGCTTGCCGACCGGGACGCCGTGCTCCGCTACACCAGCGACTACCAGACCGGCAGCTACCCCACCCTGCTCGGCGCGGGGGCGGATTTCCTCGCCACCCGTGTCGCCTACAAGCTCAATCTGCGCGGCCCGGCGATAACGGTGGCGACCGCGTGCTCCACCGCCCTGGTGGCGGTCGCGGGAGCCTGCGCCGCGCTGCGT
>CAXTNN010000053.1:5993-16719 GCA_964245545.1 uncultured Acetobacteraceae bacterium
CTGCGTGCCGGCGAGACCGACATGGCACTGGCCGGCGGCGTCTCCATCACCTTGCCGCAGCGCCGCGGCCACCTGCATGAGCCGGGCGGCCTGGCCTCGGCAGACGGCCATGTCCGCCCGTTTGACGCCGCGGCCAGCGGCACGGTGTTCGGCAGCGGTGCCACCGTCGTCCTGCTCAAGCGCCTGGCAGACGCACTGGCAGAGGGCGACCACATCCACGCCGTGATCCGCGGCGTCGCCACCAACAACGACGGCGCCGCCAAGGTCGGCTTCACCGCGCCAAGCGTGATGGGGCAAGCCGACTGCATCCGGGCAGCCCAGGCCCAGGCCCGTGTGGCGCCGGCCAGCATCGGCTATGTCGAGGCGCACGGCACCGCCACCCCGCTGGGAGACCCGATTGAAGTCGCGGCGCTCCGCCAAGCCTGGAGCGTGGACGCTCCCGCGGGCCAATGCCTGCTCGGTTCGGTGAAGGGCAACATCGGCCATCTAGATGCCGCCGCCGGCGGAGCCGGACTCATCAAGGCCGCGTTGGCGGTAGAACGCGCGGTGATTCCCGGAACGCTGCACTTCCAAACGCCGAACCCGGCCATGGCGATCGAGACCAGCCCATTCCGCGTCTCGGCTGCGACCATCCCGTGGAGTGCAGAAGGACCACGCCGGGCGGCGATCAGCTCATTCGGTGTCGGCGGCACCAACGCGCATGCCGTCATCGAGCAGGCGCCCCCGCATGGCCCCCCACCCGCCGCATCGGCGCCGCAGGTTCTGTTGCTGTCGGCCCGTAGCGCGTCTGGCTTGCAAGCAGCATGCGCCCGGCTCGCGACCTGCCTGGAAAACCATCCCGAGCACGCCCTCGCCGACGTTGCATGGACCCTGCAAGCGACCCGGCGCCGCTTTGCCCATGGCGCGGCCCTTGCCTGCACCAGCCTGGCGGATGCCGTTGAAGGCCTGCGGTCAAGCCGCGTCATGACGGCGGAGCCAACCGCAGGCGCCAGCGGCGTTGCGTTCCTGTTTCCGGGACAGGGAGCGCAGTATCCCGGCATGGGCCGCGCCCTCCACGAGGACGAGCCGGTGTTCCGCGAGGCCGTGGAGCAGTGCCTGGCCATCCTGCCACCGCCGTTGCAGGCAGATCTGCGACGGGTCCTTTTCCCCGCGCCAGGTGATGGGGCGGTGGCCGAAATCCTGCGGCACACGGCGGTGGCGCAGCCCGCCCTGTTCATCACCAGCTACGCCACGGCCCAGCTTTGGCTCGCCCGCGGCATCCAGCCCGCCGCAATGCTGGGCCACAGCGTCGGCGAGTTCGTCGCCGCCTGTCTGGCCGGTGTGTTCTCGCTGGCGGACGCACTGCGCATGGTGGCCGAGCGGGGCAGGCTGATGGGAAGCATGCCGCCGGGCGCCATGCTCTCGGTGCGCTTGCCAGAGGCCGACTTGTTGCCGCTCTTGGGAGAGAGCCTTGATGTCGCGGCGGTCAACGGCCCCTCGCTTTGCGTTGCCGCCGGAGCCCCCGCGGATGTCGAGCGGCTCGAGGCGGTGCTGCAGCAGCGCGATGTCCCCTGCCGCCGGTTGCACACCAGCCACGCCTTCCACTCGCGCGCCATGGATGGGGTGGTGGGCACGTTGCGCGCGGCTCTGTCCGCAGTCGCCCTGTCGGCACCGAAGCTGCCGATCGTCTCAAGCGTCTCCGGCCGCTGGCTCACGGCGGCAGAGGCAACCTCGCCCGACTACTGGGCCCGGCACTGCCGAGCGCCCGTGCGTTTTGGCGCCGGGTTGGACACGCTGCGGGCGGCCGAAACCCCGCTTGCGGTGCTGCTTGAAAGCGGCCCCGGGCGCGGGTTGACCCAGCTTGCGCTTGCGGGCGGTTGGCGCGGCAGTCAGGCGGCCGTGATCGCCAGCCTGCCTGACGCCACCAGTGACGTCTCCGCCAGCCAAGCAATGGCCGAGGCGGCTGGGCGAATCTGGCTGGCCGGACTTGAACTCACTTGGGGCAGCCACGCGGAACGCCGCCGCGTGCCCCTGCCACCGACACCCTGGGAAAAAACCCGCTGCTGGATCGATGAGCCGGCACGACCCAACAGCCCCTCTCTGGAGCCTTTGCCGCCCATGGCCCAAGCCGCAACCGACACCACGCTCAGCGAGCTGGTCACCCTGTTCGAAGAGCTTTCTGGCGAACGCCTCACCGGCGTGGACACTGCCACGACCTTTATTCAGCTCGGCTTCGATTCGCTGTTCCTTGGTCAAGTGGCGCAACAGGTCCGTAGCCGCTTTGGCGCCGCCATCACGTTCCGCCAACTGCTGGGTGATTGCGGTAGCTTCGGCGCGCTCAGCCGCCATGTCGCTGCCAGCCGCCCCAAGCAGGCAGCCGTTGCGACGACTGAGCAGACGCCAGTAGTTTTGGCAGCACCGTCAGCACCGACAGCAGCACCGGCCGGGGCTGCCGGTTTGATGCAGCAGCAAGTGCAAGCCATGTCGGCCCTGTTCGCGCAGCAATTGGCCGCATTGGGCGCCTCACCCGCCCCACCGCCGCCAGCTCCGGCCGTGGCCCCGCCCGCACCGGAAAACACCGCGCGGTTTGACGCCTTCAAGGTCGTCGCCGCCAACGCCGGAGCACTTACGGCCAGCGGCTTGGCCCATATCCGCGATCTGGTCGCCGCAACGGTGAACCGCACTGCCCAATCGAAGCAACTCACGGCGGATGCCCGCCCGTATCTGGCCGACCCGCGCGCTGCCGCCGGGTTTCGGCCCGAATGGAAGGAGATGACGTATCCCGTTGTCGCCGTCCGCTCCGCCGGGCCGCATATCTGGGACGCTGACGGCAACCAGTATGTCGACCTGGTCAACGGCTTCGGTCAGACCGCCTTTGGCCATGCCCCTGCTTTCGTGGTGGAGGCCGTCAAGCGCCAGCTCGACCGTGGGTTCGAGATCGGTCCGCAGGCGGAGATCGCCGGGCGCGTTGCCGCCCGCTTCTGCGCGATGACCGGCAATGAGCGCATGACTTATTGCAACACCGGCTCGGAAGCGGTGATGGCTGCCATGCGCGTTGCCCGAACCGTGACCGGACGCAGCCGCATCGTCAGCTTCGCCGGCAGCTACCACGGCCAATTCGATGAAGTGCTGGTCAAGGCCGGGCCTAAGGGCGCACGCCCGGTGGCTCCGGGAATACCGTTTGAGAGCGTGTCAAACATGACCGTGCTTGATTACGGAACGGACGCCTCTTTGGCTTGGATCCGCGAGCATGCCAACGAGCTTGCGGCCGTGATTGTCGAGCCGGTGCAAAGCCGGCACCCAGCGCTGCAGCCGCGGGCGTTCCTTGCCGAGTTGCGGGCGATCACCGAGCAATCGGGAACCTGCCTGGTGTTTGACGAGGTCGTCACCGGATTCCGAACCAACCCTGGCGGCATGCAGGCGCTGTTCGGCATCCGGGCCGACTTGGCAACCTATGGCAAGGTGGTCGGCGGCGGCTTGCCGGTGGGTGTTCTGGCGGGCAAAGCCGCCTTTATGGACGCGCTCGACGGCGGTGCTTGGCACTACGGCGATGACAGCATGCCGGAAGCCGCCGTCACCTTCTTTGCCGGGACTTTCGTGCGCCACCCCCTGGCACTCGCGGCGATGGATGCGGTGCTGAGCCATGTCGAGGCGGCCGGCCCGGCGATGTACCGCACCTTGGCAGACCGTGCGACCCGGCTGGTGGCACGGCTGAACGGTGCGCTGGCCGCGGCGGGCCTGCCGCAATGCGTGGAGCACTATGCAAGCTGGTTCTACTTCAAGCTGCCCGACCCGCTCGCCAGCCTGCTATACCCAAACATGCGCCTGCGCGGCATCCACATCCAGGAGGGCTTTCCCTGCTTCCTGACGACGGCGCACGGCGAGGCGGAATTGGACGCCATTGCCGAGGCGTTCCAGCAAAGCCTGGCCGCCCTGCAATCCGCGGGCATCTTGCTCCCTCCCGGGGCACCGCTGCCGCCGCCCCAGCCAACCCCCACCGAAGCGCCGCTGACCGAGGCGCAGATGGAAGTTTGGCTCGCCGCCCAACTCGGCGACGCCGCCTCTTGCGCCTTCAACGAGGGCGTCCGCATTGAGCTGAAAGGTCACCTGGACGTGGGGGTGCTCACCGAGGCCCTCAATCGCGTGCTGTCCCGGCATGATGCCTTGCGCGTGCGCTTCTCCGCCTCCGGCGACCGGATGGTGGCCGGCGCTTGGACGGCGATGGAGCTCGCCGTAGAAGAGATAGCCGTCGAGAGCGTGCTTGATGAAGAGGCGCGCACCCCGTTCGACCTCGTCGCCGGGCCGCCGCTGCGGCTGCGGCTGGTGCGCCTCGCGCCGGAGCAGCACGTCCTGGTGCTGACGGTTCACCACATCGTTTGCGATGGATGGTCCATTAACGTCCTGCTGAGCGAGTTGGCCGAGTCTGGCGGTCTGCCGCCCGCGCTGTCTTTCACCGCCTATGCGGCCCAAAGCGGGGTGCATTCCAGCGCTGCGGACGCGCAGTGGTGGGCAAGCCAGTTCGCCGATCAACCATCGGCGTTGGCCCTGCCGGCGGATCGGACGCGCCCCGCCGTGCGGACCTTCGGCGGTGGCACCCGGCGCCTCGAACTCAGCCGCGCGCAGCTTGACGCGATCAAACGGACCGGAGCTGCGCAAGGATGTACCTTATTCACCACTTTGCTTGCCGCTGTGAGCGTGCTGGTTGGCAGGCTTGCCGAGCAGGACGATGTGGTGGTGGCCGTTCCTGCGGCCGGCCAAAGCCTGATTGAAGGCGATGTTCTCGTCGGCCATTGCGTCAACCTGCTGCCAATGCGTGCACGCTGGACCGGGGACACACCGTTTGCCACGCTGCTTCAAGCAATGCGCCAGACGGTGCTGGACGGCTACGAGCACCAGAACTGCACGCTCGGCACCTTGGTGCAGACGCTCGGTTTGACGCGGGACACGGGGCGGATCCCGTTGACCGATATTCAATTCAACCTGGAACGGCTCGGTGAAGGCCTGAGTTTTCACGGGCTCGACGTATCGGTGCGCGCCAACCCGAAAGCGTTCGTGAACTTCGACCTGTTCTTTAATGCCGTCGAGTCGGATCAGGGCCTGGCGTTTGACTGCGACTACAATGCTGATGTGTTTGACCCTGAGACGGTGGATCGGTGGCTTGGCCACCTTGCCGTCCTGCTGACCGCAGCGGCAGCGGACTCCAGCCAATCGGTTGGCGCCTTGCCGCTTCTGACCGCAGCCGAACATGAGGGATTGCTGCGGCGTTGGAATGCGACCGCGGCGCCGTTGCCGCAGGCTCCGGTCCACCGACTGATCGAGGCGCAAGCCGCACGCCGGCCCGACGCCATCGCCGTGCGCTGCGGTGAGACCTGCATCAGCTACGGCGCGCTCGATCAGCGGGCCAACCAGATCGCCCACGCATTGGCGGCCCGAACCAAGCCGGGTGGACGCGTCGCGGTCATGCTGGATCGGTCGGCAGACATGCTGGCAGTGCTGCTCGCGGCCTGGAAAGCTGGACTGGCCTATGTTCCGCTGGATCCCTCACACCCCGCGGCCCGGCTGCAGCACATCCTGGCCGACGCAGATGTTGCCTTGCTGGTCACAGATGGCACGGGCCCCGTGCTCGCCGCGCCGCTGTTCGACCTGCGTGACGCTGCGGGCGAGATCGAGGCAACTGCCGCCATCGCGCCAGCAATTGGCGACTCCGCTGACGCCACGGCCTACCTCATCTACACCTCCGGTTCGACCGGGTTGCCGAAGGGCGTGGCTGTTGGGCACCAGGCGTTGGGCAATTTGCTGCTGTCCATGGGGCGGCAACCTGGGATCAAGCCGGACGATGTCTGGCTTGCCGTGACTACCATCGGCTTTGATATTGCCGGGCTCGAACTGTTCGGTCCCTTGCTGGCGGGCGCACAGGTGGTGGTTGCGTCGCGCGAAGATGCGACGGACGGCCACCGCTTGATGGCCCTGTTGGCGGCAACCGAAGCCACCATTATGCAGGCAACGCCGGCGACCTGGCGCTTGCTGCTGGAGGCCGGGTTCGAACCTGAGCGCCTGCGCATGCTGTGCGGCGGCGAGCCGTTGCCGCGCACGCTGGCCGACCAGTTGCTCGCCCATGGCGGCGAGCTATGGAATGTGTATGGGCCGACAGAAACTACAATCTGGTCCTCGCTGGAGCAGGTCGGCGAGCGTGCGATCACCGTAGGACATCCGGTTGCGAACACGGTGATGCACGTCCTGGATGCAGCAGACCGGCTGCTGCCGCTTGGTGTGCCGGGCCAGCTCCACGTCGGCGGCACGGGTCTTGCCGAGGGCTATCGCAACCGCCCTGAGCTCACCGCCGACCGGTTTATCTCCGACCCGTTTTCCGCCGGCCGGCTCTACCGCACCGGAGACCTTGCGCGGCGGCTTCCGGACGGGCGCATCCAGGTGCTCGGGCGTATGGATGGGCAGATCAAGCTGCGTGGCTACCGCATCGAACCCGGCGAGATCGAGCATGCCCTGACGACGTGCTGCGGGTTTGCCGAAGCGGTGGTTGGGCTGCGCGAGGCAACGGGCGAGGAGCCGCGGCTGATGGCCTGGGTCGTCACCCAGCCGGGTGCTGCACTGGATGAACGGGAGGTCCGCCGCACGCTGCGCAGCCATGTGCCTGACTACATGGTTCCGAGCGGCTTCATTCCGATCGAGCGCCTGCCGCTTAACCCGAACGGCAAGGTGGATCGCCGGAGGCTGCCCGAGGCGGCTAGCGCGGCGCCGGTTGCGAGCGAGCCGCCGCGGACGGAACGCGAGCGGCAGGTTGTGGCGGTGTGGTCCGAGGTGTTGCAGCGGCCAGTCGGGCGCGACGATGACCTGCTCGCGCTTGGCGCCGACTCGATCCAAATCTTCCAAATCACCGCCCGGCTGCGCTCGGCTGGCTTGGCCGTGCTGGCGCGCGATCTGCTGCACCATCGCACGCCGGAGGCGCTGGCCGAGGCGCTCGGCGCAGCGCCGCTGAACCCGACCGCACCAGCACCACGGCTGGCGGAGTTCCGGCGGGCCCGGCCTGTGATGGTGGCGGGGGAATAGTCCAATGGATGGCGGCACCTTCAGCCCGGATGAAAGCGCCGCGCGCTTTCCCGCCTCGCTCGCGCAGACGCGATTTTGGCTGCTTGACGCGCTCGACCCGGGCAGTCCGGCGCTTAACGTTGCCGTCCGTTGGACGCTGCTTGGCCCGGTGACGCCGGCGCGGGCCGAGGCCGCCTGGCGGCGCATCATCGCGCGTCATGAAATCCTGCGCACAGCACTGTTGCCGGTTGACGGCGCTCCCGTGCAATCCGTGTCGTCAAGCGTGCCGTTCTACCTCCGTCACCATGATCTGTCGGCCTTGCCGGAGCAGGAGCGGCTGCTGGAAGCAGACCGGCTGGGCCGCGCCGAAGCACGGGAGCCGTTCGTGCTCGAGACGGCGCCTTTGCTGCGGGTGCAACTGATTACGCTCGCCCCTGATGTCTCGCGCATGCTGGTAACGCTGCACCACACCGCCTGCGATGGCTGGTCAATCGGCGTGCTTGCCAACGAGCTCACCGCCGCCTTGGCGGACGAGGCCCTGCCGGAGCTCACCCTGCAGTACGGCGACTATGCGGCCTGGCAGCAGGCCTGGCTGGCGAGCCCTGCCGCCTCGTTCACCAAGACGTACTGGCTGCAGCAACTGGCGAACCTGCCCTATGTCGCCATCCCAGGCGATCGCCCACCGAGCGACCGGGGCGTGGGCGAGATCGCATCAGTCCTGGTGCCGCCAGCAGTGTCGGAGGCGATGGAGAGAGCGGCCCGGGCGCATGCTTGCACGCAGTTCGCGGTGGCGCTGGCGGCCCTTGGGCGCGTGCTGCAGGCCCGCCTCGGCACTGACGACATCGCCATCGGAACACAGCTTGCCAGCCGCAACGATGTTGAACTGGAGCCAATGGTCGGCTGCTTCATCAATACGGCCGTACTAAGGCTGGACCTGTCGGGAACGGACGACTGGAACGAGCTGGTCAAGCGCGCAGCACAGACTGTCAGCGAAGCGCTGCAGCATGGCGAGCTACCGTTCGAGCTGCTGATCCAGGCGCTCAACCCGAAGCGGGACCGCAGCCGTACACCGTTGTTCTCCGTTAACCTGATCTTCCAGCGCAGCTTTGTCGCGCCGCCGCAGCGTGGGGACGTCACACTGGTCGACATGCCCAGCCACTCGGCCGGTGCTTTATACGACCTCAACTTCTTCATGGTGCAGCGGCCGGATGGCTGGCGCGCGTCCTGTGAATACGACACGGCGCGCTATGAGGCGGCCACGGCCGAAAGCATGCTGGCGGATTGGGTGCACGCGTTGCAGGGGCAACCGCTTGGCTCGCGGCCCAGCCCACAGGTGGCGGCCCGCTTGGCCGCACTGTGGCAGGACATCCTCGTGGTGCCGTCGGCCGACCCGGCCGACAGCTTTTTTGACCTTGGCGGCCACTCCTTGCTGGCCGCGCGATTGCTGTCGCGGATCGAAGCAGCGTTCGGGCAGAAGTTGACCTTGGCGGACCTGTTCGCCGAGCCGACCCTTGGCGGATTGACCCGGCTTCTAGAAAGCGCGACGGCCGCACGCCAGCCCGACAGCCCGGCACCGGTGCTTGCGCTCGGAACGGCTACCGAGTGGCGCCCGCTCGCGGAAGCACTCGGTGCGAAAATGCCGCTGACCTGCCTTGTGCAGCCGGCAGTGGAGGCGTTCGATGCGCTCTCCCCGGCCGGGCGGATCGTGCTGGTGGCGAGCGGGCCGGGCTGTGCTGCGGCCATCGGCTTGGCGGCCGGGTTGCAGCAGAAGCAGCGTGAGGTCTTGCTGGTCCTGATTGACCCGGCGGCCCCGCAGCGCTCGGGATTGCTGTCGCGGCTGCGCCGGCCGGCCGGGCCACGGCGGTTCGCCGGCCGGACACTGCTGTTCTCCCGTCCAGGTGGGAGCGACGCGGGCCATGATTGGGCCGACTCGCTGGCCGGGCCCGTTGAGACCATTCCGTTGCCTCAATCTGCTTGGGAGACAATCGCTCAACGCTTGATCGCAGCCTGCCAGTGAGGCGGCGCGGGGTCTTGGGCCGTTGCTTGTCGGCGTGGTTTGCCATCCGCCGGGTCTGCGCCTGCTCTGCTCCGCGGGCGCATCCGGGTTTGCGCACCACCGCCCTTGCCGTCACCAGCCTGGCCTGCCTTGCCGCTGCCCCGCCAACCACACGGATCATCACCTTGCCGGAGCGTGCCGACATGCCGGCGCACGCGGTGCGATTGCTGATCTGGGAGGGTGATCAGGAGGCGCCCCGCCCATTGCTGATCTATGAGCCGGGCTGGAATGGGTCGGCGGATGAGAACAGCATCCTGCTCGCCAGCCTGGCCGAGGCGGGCTTTGATGTGGTCGCGTTGGACCTTGCAGCGCCGCAACCCGACGCCTTCGCCAACGCGGCAGCCCGGCTGCGGCGCGCCATGGACATGTCGAGCTTTGCCGCGCTTGACCGCACGGTGGCCGAGGGGGACTGGCGTGTCGCGATGCTCGCGCAGGATGCGGTCGAAAGCCTGCGCAGCATCCCGCAAGCCGCGTCAGCGCCTGCGTTGGGCGCCTTGGGCTACTCGTTTGGTGGCGCAGTGGCCGCCGAAATGTGCCGCCGTGATCTGCGGTTTGCCGCGTGCCTCAACATGGATGGCTGGCTGTTCGGCGCGGCGGCTGATCACCCTGGGCCGCAGCCCTACATGCTCATGAGCGGCGAGACCTACCCAACCTGGCCGGCGCTGGCGCTGCGCCCCGCAGCCGCCATGGATGAGCGGGACGCAGCTCGGCTGCGCGGTCGGATGGCGGCACCGGGCGGTCTCTACGTGCAGGTCGCCGGGCTGCAGCATGGGGATTTCTCCGATACCGGCGGCGGCAACCCGGCTGTGCGCGCATTGGCTCGGGCGTTCTTCGACCAAACATTGCGGCACCAGCCGAGCAACTTGCTTGCCTCCACGCACCCGTTGGCGGGCGTCACGCTCACCCGGAGTTTGCCGGCTTTAAGCGAGCCCCAGCGATAGCCCGCGAGACCGCACGGGCGTCCGCGTAGGGCAGCGGCACGTAACGGGCTGCCAAGGCGTCGGCAAGGACGCGGTTCTGGCTTTGTGGCCTTGGCGCCGTGTCGATCAGCACGGCGTCGCAGCCGGTGGCGCGCAACCGGTGGGCTGCGTCCAGCGCGTCGGCCATGGCCCGGCTGCGGTCTGGGGTGCCGTCGCGAGCGATATTGGCCGAGCCGTCGGTCAGCAGAACCAGGAACGGCACGTCGCCCCGGCGGCGCAGCGCCTCCGCCAGGGCCAGCGCGGCGTCGAGCCCTGCGGCCAGCGGCGTCGCTCCCCCACCGGGCAGGCCGGCAAGGCTGCGCTTGGCGCGGACCAGCGAGCCAGTGGGGGGCAGCAGCAGCGCAGCGGCCTTGCCGCGAAACCCAATCACCGCCACTTGGTCGCGCCGGACGTAGCTTTCCGCCAGCAGCAGGTGGAGTACCTCGGCAAGGTGGGCGAGGCGTCCACGGCGAACACGGTGGTGGTGCGGGTTTGCCGGCGGTAGCGGATGACGCGGATATCGGCCGGGCGGACCGCGATCCGACCCGGGGGCGCCCGGCGCAGGCTTTGCCAGGGGGCGGCCGCGCGCAGCGTATCAATCAGGGCCAGCCGCGCGCCCCGGCCCAACTCCCCCGGCGCCGCGCCGACGGTGCCGGCCGAGTTTTTTGCCGTGTCGCCCTGCTGTTGC
>CAXTNN010000054.1:0-14813 GCA_964245545.1 uncultured Acetobacteraceae bacterium
GTGGTGCAGCGTTACGCCATTGCCGGCAAGGCGGAGGCGGCGCTGAGCCAGGCGGGGATCGCGGTGCGCTATGTGGTGGCCAACCCCTCGTCCTACGCCTATTTCGATGCGGCCCGCCCCATCCCGCCAGCGGCGACGTCCTGCCCGCGTTACAATGACTGGAAGTACGGGATGGACCATCGCCCGCCTTACCTAGCCGGCCCGGCGCCGCAGCAGCTTGAAGCCGGCTACGTCGCGCGCGACGTGACTTACCTTGTCGGCGAGCTGGACCGTAATCCGGACCAGCCGGCGCTTGACCGGAGCTGCATGGCGGAGACTCAGGGCGCGACCCGGTATGACCGGGCGCACAACTACGTCGCCATGCTGCAGCGGCGGGACGGCAGCCAGTTGCGGCACCGGTTGGTCGAGGTGGCCGGCGTGGGGCATGACGGGGACGCGATGTTCAACTCACCCGCCGGGCTGGCGGCGCTGTTTGGGCCGTGAGCGCCGCGTCAGGCGGCCTGACTGGTCCAGTGGCGCCAACTCCTGGCGCGCTCGTCGATGGCCCGCTTGACCGCCTCCAGCGCTTCACCCTCCTCGACCCGGGGAGCGCAGAAGCCGGCGGTGCTGGCACGGTCGCCAGGGTAGAGGGCGGCGAACTCGGTGGCGTTGTGGAACAGGAGGCGGCTGTTGTCGTCCAGAAAGCTTTCTGACGGTGCCCCCTCGGCCCAGATGACCGCGTGTTCGTCGAGTTCGATATGGATGTAATCCAGCGCCTCGGCCGGCTGGACCCGCGTGATGGAGATGGCGTTCAGCAGCAGCCCAGCCGGGATGAGAACGCCGCCCAAGAACATGGCATGGTGCGGCGAGACGAACAGGTCCCGCCGCGGCAGGCCTTCGCCAAGGCACCCGGCCCGGAGGCAGACCGGCCAGAGCGCCGGGTTACGGCGGACGAAGCGCTGGCCGTAGGTGCGGCGCCCGATCCAGCGGATGGGCCGGAACAGACCGCTGACGGTGGCGACGCGGTCGCCGATGGCCAGTTCCTCGATCGGCTGCTCACCCCGGTCGGTCAGGATCAGCGTGCCGGGGCAGTAACACGGCGCGTCTGAACTGTTGGTGGCGAGGGCCAGTGGGGTGCCCGCGGTGGATCCACCGTCGTAGAGGAAGAAGACGTTCTGGTTATAGTAGAGGTTGTATTCCACGCCCCCGGCGGCGAACTCCAGCCCGTCAGTGTCAATCCCGTAGGAGCTGTTGGTGGTGGAGTTGCCCGGCACGCCAGCGCTGTTCGACGTGAAGATCGTGTTGTCGAAGTCATTCCCGTATTGGTCCACCTGCGAACTGTCGCCGCCGGCGCCGACCTCGCCCGTGATGGGCACGCCGTCGATCGCGCCGGAGATGGCGGTGACGGGGTAGCCCAAACCGGCGCCTGTACTGTCAGTGGCGGGCGTTGACGCTGTCACGTTGACGGTGTCGGTTCCGGTGCCGTCGGAAAACAGGTAGTTGAACGTTTCTGACACGGTTTGATCTCCGCCCAAGTCATACTTTTGTAGGCTTAGCTCCGGGGATCGTGTCAAGCCCGCAATCAACGGTGGGATTGGGGGCGTTTGCGGCGCGATTGCCATTCGCAGCCGGGCGGAGCATGGACAAGCCTTGGATCGCCACCCCTTACCGAGGAGTTTTTGCCCATGACGCTGTTTCGCCAGGTCCTTGCCGCCTGCCTTCTGCTGCTGACGGTGAGCGCCGCTCATGCGCAAAGCCCCGCGCGAGTGGCGCCAGCAAGTCCGTCGGCCAGCCCTGCGACGCCGGCGACGCCATCGGCGACCCCGCCCACCGCCACGGCGACACCGGGCCAACCCGCGGCTGGCGGGACAGCCACCGCAGCGGGGCATACGACGCCCAATCCGGGCGACGTTTGGGTGAACACCTCGACCAAGAAGTATCACTGCGCCGGGTCACGGAGCTACGGGAAGACCAAGCGAGGCGCCTACATGACGGAGGCGGCCGCCAAAGCCGCTGGCGCTGCGCCGGCTGGCGGCAAGGTTTGCACCAAGTCCTGATAGGAGGGCAGCAATGGGCCGGGGTGGCGCTTAGAACGCTTGCCCGGCCCTGCCCCATACGCCAGGTTTCCCGCCGATGCCCCCAGCCGACCTGCCCGCCGCCGTCCCGGAGGCGGATCTCACGCTGACCACCGAGCGGCTGCTGCTGCGCCCCGCGAAGCCGCAGGACGCCGAGCAGTTGCACCGGCTGGTTAATGATTGGGCGGTGGTGCGCATGCTGTCCAACCTGCCGTTCCCGTATCCGCGCACGCTGACCGACGAGTGGATCGCCTCCACTGCCGAGCAGCGGGCGCGCGGCACCGGCTATCACCTGGTGATCGCCGGGCATGAGGACGGGCAGGAACTGGTGATCGGCTGCGTCGGGCTGCGGCTGGACCTGTCGCCCGGGGTGGCCAATCTTGGTTACTGGGTCGGCCGGCGGTTCTGGGGCCATGGCGTGGCCAGCGAAGCGGCTGGGCGGGTGGCGCGCTGGGCGCTGGCGAACCTGCCTGTCAAGCGGCTGGAGGCCCATGTTGCGGAGGATAACCCCGCCTCGGCCGCCGTACTGCGCCGGGTGGGCATGCGCGAGGTCGGCCGGGGGCGGGAGAGCTTCCGGGCGCGCGGCGGCGAGCATCCGGTGATCCGGTTCGAGGGGACGCGGGAAGACCTGTTCGGCGCGGTTGAGACGCCGGCTCCGCCGCCGGAGGCAATGTCGGGCAAGCCCCTGCTGCTGGTGGCGGCTTGCGCGCTGATTGACACCGACAACCGGGTCCTGCTGGCCCGGCGGCCGGAGGGCAAGAAGATGGCTGGGCTATGGGAGTTTCCCGGGGGCAAACTCAATCCGGGCGAGACGCCGGAACAGGCGATCATCCGCGAGCTGAAAGAGGAATTAGGGGTCGACGTCGCGCAAGCTTGCCTGGCGCCGTTCGCGTTCGCCTCGCACGACTACACCCGGTTTCATCTGCTGATGCCGCTGTTTCTGTGCCGGCGCTGGAAAGGCACGGCGGCGGGGTTGGAGGGGCAGGCGCTGGCCTGGGTGCGCCCGGCCAAGCTCGCCGACTATGACATGCCGCCGGCCGACAAGCCGCTGGTTCCGTTGCTGAGGGATTTCTTATGACCAACCCGACTGCCTGCCTGCTGGTGATCGGCAACGAGGTGCTGTCGGGCCGGACCCAGGACGCCAACATCAAGTTCCTCGCGAGCCGGCTGGGCGCCATTGGCATCCCGCTGCGCGAGGTGCGGGTGATCCCGGACGTGGCGGAAACGATCGTGAGCACCGTGAATGAGGTGCGGGCGCGGTTTGACCATGTGTTCACCACGGGCGGCATCGGCCCGACGCACGACGACATCACCAGCGAGTGCATTGCGGCCGCGTTCGGGGTGCCGTGGGAGCCGCATGCGGAGGCCTGGGCGCGGATGGACGCGCATTACCCGCCCGGCGAGTTCAATGCAGCCCGGCAGCGCATGGCGACCATGCCGCGCGGCGCCACGCTGATCGAGAACAAGATCTCGGTGGCGCCAGGTTTCACGATCGGCAACGTGCATGTGATGGCGGGGGTGCCGCGGATCATGCAGTCGATGTTCGAGGCGCTGGCGCCCAGCTTGGCTGGCGGGCCGCCCATCGTCTCGCGCGCGGTCTATGCGATTGGGCTGCTTGAAGGGCGGGTGGCCGAAGGATTGGCGGCGATCCAGCAGCGCCACCCGGGCCTCGATCTGGGCTCCTACCCATTCTACCGCGCCACCGGCAGCGGGGTGGCCCTGGTGGCGAAAGGACCGGACTTGGCAGAGGCGGAGGCGGCGATTGGGGAGGTGGTGACGCTCATTCGTGAGATCGGGCTGGAGCCGGTGATGGGGGAGCCGTCAGCCGTCTGAGCGGGGTTTCGTCCAACGGAGCAGCACCTGCTCACCCTGGCCGGCGCCGCTGCCAAGCAGCCAAATGTGGAGGCGGTATATGCTGTAGGTGACCTCGCGGGTCACGGTGTCGTAGCCGCCGCTGTCGAGTTCGTATTCATACTGCCCGGCAACCACCGCCATCAGCACGCCCCCGGCATCGTCAGTGCATGGACGCAAGGCCGAGAATTCCTCCCCCTGCGTGACATCGGGAGGGGCGTCGGCAAGGTCGAAGATCTTGATCGACGGTGATGCAGACACTTGGCTGTGCCTTCGTGCTTTATTTAGCGATTAGTCTGCGATACGGCCGCCGCCGCGAGAGATCACGCTTGCGTGTCTCGCGGGACGGTGGTGGGCCCGGTGGGGTTCGAACCCACGACCCCAAGATTAAAAGTCTCGTGCTCTACCGGCTGAGCTACAGGCCCACTGGGCCACCGCCTACAAGCCGGCATCCAATCCGTCAAATCAGAAGCGCCTCACCTGCCGCAAGGCTGCCTCGCCGGCGGACCAAGCGGCCGGCGAGGGCTGTTTGGGTCAGGCGCTTTTGTGCAGGTCGTAGACGCTGTGGCAGGCGCCGGTGTTCACGCGGGCGACCATCTCTTTGTTGGTGATCTTGCCGGTGAGCCAGATCGCGCTGTTGTTGTTCGGGATCAGCGTCGAGGCGGCGAAGGATCCATCGCTTGCGACGGGCGCGAAGAGCTGGCCGCTGGGGCTGTTGGCCCAGATCACCATGCCATTCTCCACCACCAGCTTGCCGTCTCCCCGCGGGGCAACGCAGCCGCCGGAGCTGGCGGCGATCTGGTCGACGGTGCCGGCATACGTGCCATCGAACGCCGTCGGCTGGGTGCCACGGGTGCCGAAATTGGCGCAGGCGCCGAGTGCAAGACTGAGGGCGATGGGAGCGAAAAGGTGGCGCATGGGCATATCCTCACGATTTGATTACCTGCCTATCCAAATCATGAAGTTTCCGTCATCGCAAGCTTATTGTCACACGGGTTTCCACACCCGTTGAGACTGTGGCCGAAGAGGCAAGACGCAGGATAGTGTTGACAGGCCGCGCGCTGCATGCGCGCACCATCTTTGCCGCCTTAAAGCATGGCCGATTCAACTTGCGTTGACCGGCCATGCTTTAGCCGTTGTTTACTGGACTGATTTACCGATCAGGTTGACTCAACCTGATCCGACCAGGCGCTAAGCGTTCTCTTCGGCTGCCAGACGCATCTTGATGATCTTGTCAGGATTGCTGACCGATCCGCTGCTTCCCGACCCTTTCTTCAGGTCATCCACGCAGTTCATCCCTGACACGACTTGGCCCCAGATGGTGTACTGCCCGTCCAGGAACGGCGCCGGCGCGAAGCAGATGAAGAATTGACTGTTGGCGGTGTTGGGGTCCTGGGTGCGGGCCGCACCCACCGTGCCGCGCAGGAAGTGCGCCGTGTTGCTGAACTCGGCTGGCAGGTCGGGGTATTTGCTGCCGCCGGTGCCGGTGCCGGTCGGGTCGCCGCCCTGGGCCATGAAGCCGTCGATCACGCGGTGGAAGGGAGTGCCGTCGTAGAAGTGCTCGTGGCAGAGCAGCTTCACGCGCTCGACATGCTTGGGTGCCAGGTCGGGGCGGAGGCGGATCATCACCCGGCCGTATTTCACGTCCAGGTAGACGGTGTTCTGCGGGTCGAGCTCGGTTTGGGCATTGCCGTCCGCGGGGGTGAGGTCGCTCATCAAGGGTCCGATCGCAAGCGTGGTGAGGAAGGCACGTCGGTTCATGGAATGCTCCGGTGGGCGCGCAGCCGGGTCGAGACGCTCAACTGGCCGCCCGGACCCGCGCCAGGGTTCGTTCGAGGGTGAGCGGGGGAACAAAGGAGGAAATGTCGCCGCCAAGCCGGGCGATTTCCTTGACAAACCGGGAGGAGATGAACTGGTGGGTCTCGCTCGCGGTCAAGAACACGGTTTCGACCGTCGGGTCCAAGCGGTAGTTCATGCCGGCCATCTGGAACTCGTAGTCGAAGTCGGAGACCGCGCGCAGGCCGCGGATGATCACGCTTGCGGCATTGTCGCGGGCGAACTCGACCAGCAGGCCGGTGAAGCTGGTGACGAAAATGGTGGTGCCGGTGCGCTGGGCGATAGCCTCGGTTTCGGCGCGGACCAGTTCGATCCGCTCGTCGAGGGGGAAGATCGGCCCCTTGGCGGCATTGGCGGCCACGCCGACCACCAACCGGTCAAGGATGCGGGCGGCGCGGCCAATGATGTCCATGTGGCCGTTGGTCACCGGGTCGAAGGTACCGGGATAGATGCCGGTGTGGCGGCGCAACTGCCCGGTCGGGGCCGGCGCAGGCAGGGCGGATTCAGGCAAGCGAGTCGTCATCGGTGTTGGCGTCCCCTGCCCCGTCCCGGTCGGCGGACGGGTTGCCGTCGAGAGTTGGTGCGGCCGGATCCTCTATGTTGTCGTCACCGCCGTTGTCATCGGCCGCCGACTCGACCACGGGAAAGATGGCCGTGACGTGTTCGCCGTCACTGACCCGGAACAAGGTGACGCCGGAGGCTTGCCGTCCGGTGATGCGCACGGCGTCACTGCCGATGCGGATGAGGCGGCCGGCGTCGGTGACCAGCATGACGTCCGTGCCGGGACGGACGGGGAAGGTGCCGACCACCTCGGTGCCTTTGCGGCCGCCAAGGATGATGTTGGTGATGCCCTGCCCGCCTCGCCCGGTGACGCGGTAGTCGTAGGCGGAGGAGCGCTTGCCGAAGCCGGCATTGGTGACGGTGAGCAGCAGCTCCTCGCGCTGGCCCATCTCCCCCAGCCGCTCTTCACCCACTTCGCCCACCTCGTCGGTGGTAGCGTCCTCAGCGTCGGCGTCGGCCTCCACCGAGCTGTCCACGTCTTCGCCCTGGCTGCGGCGGCGGGCGGCGGCGCCGCGGAGGAAGGCAGCGCGTTCGTGCGCAGTGGCCTCGACATGCTGCAAGATGGAGAGGCTGATCACCTCGTCGCCGGCGGCGAGCCGGATGCCGCGCACGCCGGGGCTGTCGCGGCCGGCGAACACGCGCACCACGTCGTCGCTGACCTGGAAGCGGATGCAGCGGCCACGCCGGGTCGAAAGCAGCACGTCGTCGCCCTCGCGGCAGGTGGCCACGCCGATCAGCCGGTCGCCCTCGTCAAGCTTCATGGCGATCAGCCCCGAGGAGCGGACGCGGCCGAAATCAGACAGCTTGTTGCGCCGGACGCCGCCGCTGGCGGTGGCAAACAGCAGGTGCAGGTTCTCCCACAGCGCCTCGTCCTGCGGCAGGGGGAGCACGGTGGTGACCGTGTCGCTGCCGAGCTCGGGCAGCAGGTTGACCAGGGCGCGGCCCTTGGCGGCGGGCTGGGTTTCCGGCAGGCGCCAGACCTTCTCGCGAAACGCCTTGCCGCCGGAGGAGAAGAACAGCACCCATTGGTGGGTATGGGCGTTGAAGGAGCGGGTGACGACGTCGTCGCCGCGCATGCCCGCCGCCGAGCGGCCGCGGCCGCCGCGATGCTGCTGGCGAAACACGTCCAATCCGGTGCGCTTGATGAAGCCGTCACGGGTGATGGTGACACCCATCTGGCCCGGCTCGATCAGGCTTTCGTCGTCCTGGTCGGCCACCGCGTCCACGATCATGGTCATGCGCGGACTGGCGATTTCGGCGCGGACGCGGGCCAACTCCTCGCACATGACTTCGAGGCGGCGAGGACGGCTGCTGATGATATCGAGCAGCTCGGTGATGCGGGTCGCCACCTCGCCGAGTTCGGCGTCGATCTTGTCGCGCTCAAGCCCGGTCAGGCGGGCAAGGCGCAATTCGAGGATGCCGCGGGCTTGGGCATCGGTGAGGCGCACGGTGTCGTTGGTGACGATGTTGCCGCTGTCGTCGATCAGCGCGAGCAAGGCGCCGATGTCGCCGGCGGGCCAGTCGCGCGCCATCAGCTCGGCGCGGGCGGCGGCCGAATCGGGGCTGGCGCGGATGACGCGGATCACCTCGTCGATGTTGGCGACGGCGACCGCGAGGCCGACCAGGAGGTGGCCACGCTCGCGGGCGCGGCCGAGGTCGAAGCGGGCGCGGCGAAGGATGACCTCCTCGCGAAAGGCGATGAAACAGGCCAGCGCGTCCTTCAGCCCCATCAGCCGCGGCTGGCCGCCATCCAGCGCCAGCATGTTGACGCTGAACTGGGTTTGCAATTGGGTGAACCGGTAGAGCTGGTTCAGCACGATCTCGGCCGTCGCGTCCCGCTTCAGCTCGATGACGATGCGCATGCCGTCACGGTCGCTCTCGTCGCGCAGGTCGCTGATGCCTTCGACCTGCTTGGCGCGGACCAGCTCGGCGATGCGCTCGATCAGGCTGTTCTTGTTGACCTGGTACGGGATCTCCGTAACCACGATGGCGGTGCGGTCGCGGCGGATTTCCTCGATGGCGGCCTTGGCGCGCAGGGGGACGCCGCCCCGCCCGGTCTCGTAGGCTTGCCGGATGCCGGAGCGGCCGAGGATGATGCCGCCGGTGGGGAAATCCGGGCCCGGCACGATCTTCATCAGCTCGTCGAGCGTGATGTCGGGGTCACCGATCAGCGCCAGGGTGGCGTCGATCACCTCCCCGGCGTTGTGGGTGGGAATGTTGGTGGCCATCCCGACCGCGATGCCGCTGCCGCCGTTGACCAGCAGGTTGGGGAAGGCGGCCGGCAGCACGCGGGGTTCGAGATCGGCCTCGTCGTAATTGGGGCCGAAATCCACCGTGTCGCGGTCGATATCGGCCAGCATGTGCATGGCGGCGCGCGAGAGGCGCGACTCGGTGTAGCGCATCGCCGCCGGCGGATCGCCGTCGATGGAGCCGAAATTACCCTGGCCGTCGACCAGCGGCACCCGTAGGCTGAACGACTGCGCCATCCGCACCATGGCGTCGTAGATCGCGGCGTCACCATGCGGGTGGTACTTGCCCATCACCTCGCCAACGATGCGGGCGGACTTGCGATAGGGCTTGTCGTGGGTGAAGCCGCTCTCCTGCATGGCGTAGAGGATGCGGCGATGCACGGGCTTCAGACCGTCCCGCGCGTCTGGCAGGGCGCGGCTGACGATGACGGACATGGCATAGTCGAGATAGGAGCGCCGCATCTCGTCTTCGAGCGTGACCGGGTGCAGGTCGGGCTCGTCGGGCGGCGGCGGCGGGGCGGCTTCACTCATCCCGGATGGTCTTGCCTCGTGTTGTGGTTGTGGCGGTGGGCGCCATGCTCGGGGCCGGGCTCAGCGTCGAAGTGGGCAGGCAAAATGCTGGCTTTGGTATAGCTTGGTGGGACCGGCAGGTCCAACCCACGGACTATATGTGCTGTCCCGGTGCGGCTTTTGAGGCTTACCGGGCCAGCGTCATGACAGCCTCGGCAAACACGTCGGGCGCCTCCTGCGGGAGGTTGTGCCCGGCTCCCGGGACGATCTGCCGATAATAAAGCCCGGTGAAGTGGGGTGCGGCGGCGTCGATTGCGCCCGGTGGGTCGATGCCGTCGTCGGCGCCCTGTAGGACAACCGTCGGAACCGTGATGTCGGGCTGGCCGGCCAGCAGGCGCTCGATAGGGTCGAGCGCCGGGTCGCCGGGGGTGTTGCCGAAGCGGTGGCGGTAGGAGTGGATCACCACGTCGACAAAGTCCGGGTTGTCGAAGGCGGCGGCGGTTTGGGCGAACACCGGCTCGTCGAATACCCAGGTGGGTGACCACAAGCGCCACAGCAGGCGGCACAAATCTGCCCGGTTGCGCGTGAGCCCGGCGCGGCCGCGTTCGGTGCGGAAGTAGTACTGATACCAGAGAGGATACTCGCGGTCCGGCGCCAGCGGCTCCTCTCCCTTGCTGATAACCTGGATGTTGTAGCCAGTCCCGCAGCTTACCAAGCCGTTGGCCCGTTCCGGCCACAGCGCCGCCACGATGCAGGCGGCCCGGCCGCCCCAGTCATAGCCACCCAGCACCGCGCTGGGGATCGCCAACGCGTCCATGAACGCCAGCAGGTCAGCGCCCAAGGCCGCCTGCTGACCAGAGCGTGGCGTGGCCGGGTCGAGGAAGGCCGTGGGTCCGTAGCCGCGCAGGTAGGGGATCAGGCAGCGATTGCCGGCGGCAGCCAAACGCTCCGCGGCGGCGTCGTAGGCGTGCACGTCGTAGGGGAAGCCGTGCAGGAGGATAGCCGCTGGTCCGCCGGGGGGCCCGAGTTCGCGGTAAGCGACGTTAAGCACGCCGGCGCGGACTTGCTTCATCGCTGCTGGTGAGGAGGCGGCGGGTTCGTTCATGCCGGATGGCCTTGCGTCATACAGTGCATTCGACTTGGAGACCGACTATGCGGTCAGCAAGCGAGTCCGCGCGTCGTTGAGCTAACGCCGGGTAGAAACGTGACCATGCGCTACTCCTCCACCAGCCGCCGTAACGCCTCCTCTGCCCGCGTCAGCCAGCCCGGACCTGACGCACGCAGCTTGGCCAGCACATCAGGCGCCACGCGGACGCTTACCAACACCTTGGCCGGCTTGTCCCCCGGCGGACGGCCGCGGCGGCGGGTAAGTTCGGTGTAGAGCGCCTTCGGTAAAGCCTGCGACGCCGGGCGCATTTCGGCCATCTGCGCGTCGGTGAGTTCAAACGTGTCCGGATCGCCCGCGATGCCCCGCTGAATGGCGGCTTCCTCCTCGGGAGTGTTCATGCGCACCGCGGCGCGCTTAGCTACGGCCATCGTTCCTGATTTCCCTGTTGTTTGCCTTGCAGCCTGATGACCCTCACGCACCGCGTTTCTATGCTGAACACCGCGACGTATAAGCGATCGCCAGTGGCGCCATACGCCAGAAGCCGAGGTTCGCCGCCCGTGTGATTGAACGTCCCCGACATGAGTGCTCTCTCCCAATCAAACCCCACGATTGCTTCGAACGCGATGCCGTGCTTGGCGAGGTTGCTGGCGGCTTTTGCGGGGTCCCAGTCGTCGTATAACAAGGATTTAGCGTAGCTACGGCAAAGAGAAGCGTCAACTATGACGTCGCTACGGACGGCCTATTTGTAGCGGCGACCTTCGAAGGCGCCGAACGCGCGGTAATGCGCAGTCACATCCATCCCGGAGGTGACCAGGTCGGGGTTGAGCTCGATATAGGAGAACGGGTCAAAATCCGGCGGCAAGCAGGCGGGCGACGGCAATCCCCTGCGTTCATGCCACCAGGCGCTGTAAGCCTTGCGGCAGAGCTCGTACCAGGCGTTGCCATCCGTGGTGTCGACGACGCGAGTGCCGTCAGAGAAGCTACGCAAGTAGCCGCGCAGGATGCCTGGCGCCACGTGCTCTACTAGAGTGTGGGGTTGGTGGGTTGCGCGTTCCACCAAGAGCAAGCCGCACCTGCCGTGCCGCCGCAAGCGGCGGCTGACCGCCTCGATCTCGGCCGGGCAATAGGGCCGGTCGCGCTTCAGCACCGCGATGCGGCGGCCGCCTTCGAGGTCTTCGAGCAGCTTTTGACCAAGCCGCTCGAACCGCACCAAGGTCTTTTCCGCGAGCCGCTCGCGCGTGGCGGCTGCCTCAACAAGGCCGGTCTCGTGCGGGATCATGTAAGTCAACTGGTAGGCAAACCAGTATTTTCGCCCATCCGGCTTGGGCAACGGCTCGAGGTAGAAAGCGTCGTCCGACGCGGCGCCGATGCCTTCGAAGCGGCGGTCGACGGCTTCAAGGATCCATCCGAGCGGCACACCCGAGAAGCGATAAAGGTCGAGCGGCTCCGCTCCATATTGCCGTTGTGCGATGCCGAGTTCGCAGTTGTCGCCCAGGCTCATGAACCGCATCAGCAGGTCACGCGGGGAGAGGCTCGCCGGGTCGGGGCCGGGATCGTCCGACAACAGGCCCGGCGCCGCGGCAAAGCTGCTTGCGGGCGCGTTGATGCCGTGGACGCACAAGTGGCGCAGCGGCATCAGTCCAGCCACGTTTCGATCCAGGCGCGGGTCCCTGTGATCGCTGAAGCGGATGGCGATGTCCAAGCTGCTGCCTGCAGCGATGCCGAAGAACGGCAGCATGAAGCTGAAGCAGGACACCTTCTCGACCAGCAACCGGGTGACCGGGACGGCATTAACCGTGACGGTTGCGGTCATCACGCTGTTGGCGCAGAGCGTGAGGTCCAACCGGCAGCGCTGGTAGGACGGCAGGCTTGCCAGCACGACAACTGCTTCGCCGCCGCCAGGGGAGCACCAGAGGCGGTCCACCGGGAAGCGGACTGGCGCCGTGCCGATTGGTGCCGTGCCAGATGTTGCCGTGTCAGGTGCTGTGGTGCCGGTGCGGATGGTTGCCGACTCAGGCAGGACTTTGGCGCTGAGATCGAGTTCAATCAGCCAGTCCCGCGGCGGAGGCGGCGGGATTGATGGCACAGTCTCGGCCGCCGGACTTGAAAACAGACCGGGAGGCAGTGCCTCCGGGCGGACTGGCGCGGCCGCCTTACCCCATAACGGAAGCCATCGCATGGCCGGCCCGACCCTCACTTGCTCGTTGAGCCTGGGTCTTAGCGCCTCGCCGATGCGGCTGGAAGCGGGAGTGCATACAAAACGCACCATCCCGGGAGTGGCGGCGGAGTTGGCGTATCCGGCCATCCCGCAGGGCCAAGCGCCCGCAGAGGCCAGTTCCTTGCAGCGATACGCTTAGAACGGGATATCGTCGTCCAGGTCGCCGCCCTTGCTGGGTTCCCAGGCGGGGGCGCCACCGCCGCGGGCAGGCTGGCGTGCGGCCGGGCGGGAGGCACCGCCGCCGCCATAGCCGCCCTCGTCCTCGCCGCCGCTGAAGCCGCCGCTCTCGCCGCCGCGGTTGCTGTCCAGCAGCACCAAGTCGCCGCGGAAACGATCCAGCACCACCTCCGTGCTGTACTTCTCCTGGCCTGACTGGTCGGTCCATTTGCGGGTTTGCAGGGCGCCTTCGACGTAGAGCTTGCGGCCCTTCTTGACGAAGCGCTCGACCACGTCGACCAGGCGGTCGTTGAACACCACCACGCGGTGCCACTCGGTCTTTTCCTTGCGCTCGCCGGACATCTTGTCGTTCCAGCTTTCGCTGGTGGCGAGGGTGATGTTGGCGATCTTGCCGCCGCTTTGGGTGCTGCGGATTTCCGGGTCCTTGCCCACGTTGCCGACCAAAGTCACTTTGTTCACGCTGCCGGCCATCGCCCCGCCCTCCTGCTCTGGCCACACAGTAGCGCGAGTGACGGCGAGGGCGGAAGGGTTCAGCTTGGCAGGGTGAAGCCGTTGAAGACGGATTGGACCAACGGGGCGAGGATGCTGGTGTGGACGGCCTGGGTGGGGTGGGTGCCGTCGTTGGTGTAGCCGGGGTTCCACACGCCGGAACTGCCGTTGGGCACTTCCACGACAGCCGCGCGGTCGATGATGCCGGTGATGGTGCGGCCAGAAAGGCCGGTGAACAGGCCGCCGCCGCCGGAGCGGAGCCAGGCGTTCACCGCCTTGCGGTTGCTGTCATAGACGCTGCTCACCGATTGGTTGGCGACCGTCGCGTAACTGTCGGTGCTGTTCACGCCACCGGGCATGCAGGTGCTGTAGAACAGCCCCGCCGGGTTGAAGGCGAGCAGGTCCTGGCACAGCCACTGTATCATGGTGATGATGTTGGCGGCCGTGGTGCTGGCGGTCACGTCGTTGATGCACAGTCCGACCACGAGCACGCAGGCGCCGAAGTTCACCACGGGGGCCAACTGGCCGAGCATGCCCAAACGCATGAATCGGCGGTTCTGGGTGAGGTACCAGTCGCCCAAACTGTCTCCGGTGCGGGTGATGGAGAGCAGGCCGAAGCCGCCCGCCGTCTGCAGGCCGCGTTCCACCCAGCCGGAGTTCTGCAGGCTGTCGCCGCTGTCCACCGTGGTGCCGGAACCGCCCACGATGCCGTAGTCGATGCTGTCGCCGACAATGCAGACCCACGGTGCGGGTTGGGCGGGCAGGCCCAGCGTGATCGTGTCCATTCCCGCAGTGCCGGTGCCTGGGGTGAGGGTGGTGGAGGTGAGCGCACCGCCGCGCCAGGTGTTGGCGCTGGCGAAGTAGTCCACGCCCATGGTGGTCCGCTGCACGCCGGGCGGGCCGCCGATGGTGGCGATGCGCTCGGCATAGGGGGCGCCCTTGGGCAAAGCGAGCCGCACCGGGTCGGTCACGACGAAGCTGCCGTCGGGGATGAGCAAGGTGGTGTTGGGGGATAGGCCGTCATAATGCAGCCCAATGCCGGCCGGGATGACGGCGGCGGCGTTGGTGCCGGTTTGGGTGCCGGCGGGCTCCACGCCCAATTGGGCGGCCAGGCCGTATTCCTGCCAGGTGAAGTTGAACAGCGCACCGGTGCCGGCGGAGGCGCCGCCGCCGCGCTTGGTGGCGCTGGCTGGCCCGGTGGCATCGGCCAGCGGTGCGGCGTAGGCGCCCGGGTCGGCCACTTTGACCTCCGCCACCGCGCCGGAGGAGACGCGGGTGATGATCAGCACCAGCGCCGTCATGTCGCCCGCGCCCTTGGTGAACAGCAGCACGTCGCCCACGGTGTAGCCGCTGCCGGCGGTGCTGATGGTGGCGCCGAGGCAGGCATAGGCGCCGGTGACGCCGCTGAAGTTGCCCACCACCGGCTGCTCGAACGGGTTCATCTGGAACGCCATCAGCACGGTGCGCAGGGAGGAGCATTGCACCATCACGGTCTTGGTCACGCGGGTCAGCGTGTCCGGGTATGTCGCCGACGGCGTGCCCTCGGTGCCGTTGGTGCTGTTCCGGTTGGTCACGGGTTGCCAAAGCGGCCGGCCGCTGATCTGCCGCAAGGCGGGGGTTGCCGGCGGCACGATGCTGGCGGCGCGGGCTGCCAGCGGAATTGCTGCCACGCCGGCGAGCAGCGCGCGGCGCCGCACCAGCGCACTATCCGTGCGGCGCTCCATCAGCGCACTATCCGTGCGACGCCTCATCAGCGCACC
>CAXTNN010000054.1:14823-16583 GCA_964245545.1 uncultured Acetobacteraceae bacterium
GATGGTGAGCGGGCAGGACGAGGTGGTGCAGACCAGGCTGATGGCTTCGGGCGACACGTTGCCAGGCTGGTCCTCAAGATAGGCCGATCCGGCGGGGATCGGCACCGACCCGGCGGCGCATCCCGTGCCGTTGGCGACCGCCGTGCTGCTGTAGTTCATGCAGACCGTGGAGGTGCCGACATTCCAGACATGCAGCCCGGTGCGCGCCGACACAGACGCCAGCGCGCTCGGCACTGCCGCCGTGGCAGTGGCAGTCGTGCTGGCGTCGGTCCAGGCGCCGGAGCGGGCCGCTTGCGCCACGCTGGCCAGGCTCACCGCCTGCACGGTGGGGAAGTTCTGGATGTGCACCTGCGAGCCGCCGTCGGAGTTCAGCGCCGCCTGCAGCGCAGCCGTGGCGGCCCCGCTGGGCAGCGGCAGGGCGGAGGCGCTGACCGGTTGGATGGCGGGCAGGTTGGTTACGCTCACCGAGCCGATGGCGTTGCCGCCGGAAGGCAGCGAGGGCAGCGAGGACACTGCCACGGTGCCGGAGACCGGCTGCGTGCCGGGAAAGTTGCTGACGCTGACCGAGCCAATGGCATTCGTGCCCGTGGCCAGGGCCGGAAGGCTGGACACGCCCACGTTGCCCGAGACCGGCTGCGTGCCGGGGAAATTGCTCACGCTGACCGAGCCGATGGCGTTGGACCCCGTGGCCAAGGCCGGCAGGCTGGTGACGGACACGCTGCCGGATACAGCCTGGGTGGCCGGGAAGTTCGAGATGTGCGCCAGGCTGCCGCCATCGGAGTTCAGCGCCGGCTGAAGTGCCGCGGTGGCGGCACCAGACGGCAGCGGCAAGGCGGTGGCGGAGACCGGTTGGGTGGCCGGCAAGTTGGTGATGTGGGCCAGGCCGCCGCCATCGCTGTTCAGCGCCGGCTGCTTGGCCGTCGTCGCCAGGCCCATCGTATTGGTGGCGATGGTGCCGAGCGAGGAGACTTCGGAAGACTGGTTGGCGGCGGTGGCGGCGCCGGAGGGCAGCGGCAAGGTGCTGGCGCTGACCGCCTGGGTGGCTGGTAAATTGCTCACCGAGACGGAGCCAATGGCGTTGGTGCCGCTGCCCAAAGCCGGCAAGGTGGAGATGGCGACCGTGCCCGAAACCGGTTGGGTGGCGGGAAGATTGCTGACGCTCACCGAGCCGATGGCGTTGCTGCCCGACGGCAGGGCCGGCAGGCTCGACACCCCGACCGAGCCCGACACGGGCTGGGTGCTGGGAAAGTTCGAGACCGAAATGGAGCCTGACACCGTGGTGGAGGCCGGGTTCATGATGTGAACCTGTGCGCCTCCATCGGCATTGATCGCCGGCTGCAAGGCGGAGGTGGCGGCGCCCGCCGGCAGCGGCAGGGCGCTGGCGCTGACCGCCTGGGTGGCAGGCAGGTTGCTCACGCTCACCGAGCCGATGGCGTTGCTGCCCGTGGGCAGGGCCGGCAGGCTTGATACGCCGACTGTGCCCGACACGGGCTGCGTCGCCGGCAAGTTGCTGATGCTCACCGAGCCGATGGCGTTGGAGCCGGTCGGCAGCGCGGGCAGGCTGGTGACGGCGAAGGCGCCGGCGGTGAGGCTGCTTGGAAAATTGGTGATGTGGGCCCATGCGCCCGAGTCGTTCGGGTCCAACTGCGGCTGCTGCGCCGCGGTGGCGGCCCCGCTTGGCAGTGGCAAAGCGGCGGCGCTGACCGCCACGGCCAGCGCGCCGGGCCCGCCGCCCTGCACGCCCACGACGTGCGAAGGGG
>CAXTNN010000055.1:0-15525 GCA_964245545.1 uncultured Acetobacteraceae bacterium
CCTCTGGAGAGGGTAGGATGAGGGGCTGCGCGCCACGTGGAAGCGTGACCGACAGTGGAGATGAGTGGCCGGGTTAACACCCTGGTAACCGCCCCATGCCAGACTGCCCGGACACGCAACGAGGTGTCCGCCGTGTCTGCCACCATCATGAAAGAAGTTCATGAGCTGTTCGCCTCGGCGGTGCAGCACCATCAGGGCGGCCGCTCGGCCGAGGCCGAGGCGCTCTATCGCCAGGTGATTGACGCGCAGCCGGATTGCGCCGCCGCCCTCAACAATCTCGGCCTGCTGGTCCCGCGTGACGAGGCGCTGGCCTTCTTCCGCCGCGCCGTCGCCGCCGAGCCCGAGTATGTGGACGCACTGCTCAACCTATCCGGTGCCCTCCACAATGGAGACGACCTCCGCGGGGCGGACCTGTTTTACCAGCGCGCCGTCGCCCTGATCCCCGAGACGGGCGAAGACCTGTTCCGCCTCGCCCGCGTTCTGCAACTACAGGGGCGGGATGGGGAGGCCGTGGCGCAATACGAGCGTAGCCTGGCAGTGAACCCGGGGATGACCGGTGCGCTCTGCAACCTCGCAGCCCTCCACGGCAAGGCCGGCCAGCGGGACCACGCGGCGGATTGCCTGCGCCGCGCCCTGCAGACCGACCCGGCGTCCAACGTGCTGAACTACAACATGGCCATCGTGCTGCGGCAGCAGGGCCGGTTGCGGGATGCCGCCGAGTGCAGTGACCGCATGGCCTACCCGCAACCGCTGACGGTGAGCACCGCGCCCGAGCCACGTCGCGTGGTTTTGGTCGCCTCCGCCCTGGTCGGCAACGTTCCCACCGAGATGCTATTTCCCGCGCGCACCAACACGCTGGTCACCTGGCAGGTCGAATACGCCACCGACGCGCAGGAAGCGGCCCTGCCGGACTATGACGTCGCCTTCAACGCCATCGGCAACGCCGACGTCCTGGATGACGCGTTGCCCCGGCTGCGGCAATTCCACGCCCGCCGCCCCCTGTTGAACGACCCGGACGCGGTCGCCCAGACCCGGCGGGACCGTTTGCCCCATTTGCTGGCTGGCATGCCCGGCATCGTCGTCCCCGCCGTGTTGCGGGTGGAACGGGATGCGCTCCAGGCGGCGGACCTCCCCGCGCGCCTGCAAGCCGCCGGCATCAGCTTCCCCGTGCTCGTCCGTCCGATCGTGGGCCATGGCGGCGAAGGCGTCAGCTTCGTCACCAGCCCGGACCAGCTCGCCGCCCTCAATCTGCACGAGGCGGATGCATACTATGTCGTCGCCTACCACGATTACCGTCTGGCGGACGGCTACTTTCGCAAATACCGCGCCGTATTCGTGGGCGGGGTGCCATACGCCTACCACCTGGCGATCTCACCCAACTGGCTGGTGCACTATTTCTCCGCCGACATGCTGTCCGCGCCCTGGAAGCGGGAGGAAGAGGCCCGCTACCTGCGAGACCCGGCGGCGGCATTGGGCGCCGAAACCTGGACTCGAGTCGCCGCCGTCGCCAAGCGCCTGAACCTCGACTATGCCGGGGTGGATTTCTCCATCCTGCCCGACGGCCGCGTGCTGGTGTTCGAGGCGAATGCCACGATGTCCGTCCATCTGAACGACAGCCCCACCGACTTCCCCTACAAGCACGCCCACGTTCCAGCGATTTTCGACGCTTTCGAGGCGCTGCTCACCAGGCACGCATCGCTTCGCCGAGCCTAAGCTCCCGGCGCGGGGAAAGGGTAGCAACCGGACGCTTCCAGCCGACGAGTTTGGGCGAGCAGCCGAGTCGACGTGCTCACGCCCCCACCTTGCGGCACGCTCTCGCCACTCTGTTGCATAACTACCGCTTGACCGAGTCTGCCGAGCTTAGGTGCCGGGTCTGCAGCCGGCGCACCGCCGGCACCGGCCTGCTCAAGCGGGTTTGACGCACAAATATTGCGTGCATCTGCCTGCTAACCTACTAGGTTTAGTCCCCCGATGTGTTTGGAGGCCTTGCTGCATGAACGAGATGACCCGTCCTGTCGCCTTGTTCACCGATGACGTCCAGACACCCGGCGGCTACCAAATCCATACGGATCCCAGCCGCAACGCCCTGCTGACGGATTTCGGCCGCGCCACCCTCGATGACCGCTACCTCATGCCCGGCGAGGGATATCAGGACCTGTTTGCCCGGGTGGCGAGCTGCTACGGCGACGATGCCGCTCACGCCCAGCGCCTCTACGACTACATGAGCCGGCTATGGTTCATGCCGGCCACCCCCGTGCTCTCCAATGGCGGCACCAAGCGGGGCTTGCCGGTCTCCTGCTTCCTCAACGAGGCGACCGACAGCCTCGACGGCATTGTCGGCTTGTGGAACGAGAATGTCTGGCTCGCGTCCAAGGGCGGCGGGATCGGCTCGTATTGGGGCAACCTGCGCTCGATTGGCGAGAAAGTGGGGCAGAACGGCAAGACTTCGGGCGTGATCCCGTTCATCCGCGTCATGGACAGTCTGACGCTGGCCATCAGCCAGGGCTCGCTGCGGCGTGGTTCGGCCGCCGTCTACCTGCCGATCAGCCACCCCGAGATCGAGGAGTTCATCGAGCTCCGCCGCCCCACGGGGGGCGACCCGAACCGCAAGACGCCCAACCTGCATCACGGCATCCAGGTGTCGGACGCGTTCATGCGGGCGGTGGAAGCGGACGAAACCTGGTCGCTGATCTCCCCCAAGGACGGCATTCCGGTGCGGCAGATCAGCGCCCGCAGCCTCTGGATACGCATCCTGACGGCGCGGATCGAGACCGGCGAACCCTACATCGTGTTTTCCGACCACGTGAACCGCGGCCGGCCGGAGCACCACAAGCTCGCCGGCCTCGAAGTGCGCACGTCCAACCTGTGCAGCGAGATCATCCTGCCCACCGGCATCGACCAGCATGGCCGCCAACGCACGGCGGTTTGCTGCCTGTCCTCGCTTAACCTCGAGACCTGGTTCGAGTGGAAGGACGACCCGCGTTTCATCGAGGACATCATGCGCTTCCTCGACAACGTGCTGCAGGACTTCATCGACCGCGCGCCCGACGAGATGGAGCGCGCCAAATACTCGGCCGCCCGTGAGCGGTCGGTAGGGCTGGGTGTGATGGGCTTCCACTCGTTCCTCCAGGCGCTGCGGGTCCCGTTCGAGGGGGTGATGGCGAAAACCTGGAACAAGCTGATTTTCCAGCATGTCCGCACCGCAGCGGATGCCGCCTCCAAGACGCTGGCAAGCGAACGCGGCGCCTGCCCGGACGCGGCCGAGTATGGGGTGGAGGAGCGTTTCAGCCATAAAATGGCGATCGCTCCCACGGCGTCGATCTCCATCATCGCCGGCAACGCCAGCCCCGGCATCGAACCGATCGCCGCCAACGTGTTCCTGCAGAAGACGCTCTCGGGCAGCTTCACCGTGCGCAACCGCCATCTGCAGGCGCTGCTGGCGGAAAAGGGGATGGACCGCGACGATGTCTGGTCCTCCATCACGCTGAACAAGGGCAGCGTGCAACACCTTGATGGCCTGACAGAGAACGAGCGCGCCGTGTTCAAGACCGCCTTCGAGCTGGATCAGCGCTGGGTGGTGGAACACGCGGCGGACCGCACGCCCTACGTTTGCCAGAGCCAATCGGTCAACGTGTTCCTGCGCGCCGACATCCACAAGCGCGACCTGCACCAGATCCATATGCTGGCGTGGAAACGGGGCGTGAAGTCGCTTTATTACTGCCGCAGCCTATCCATCCAACGCGCTGACAATGTGAGCGAGAAGGCCGTCGCGCCGATCGCGCTGGCGCCGGAGAAAGCGCCAGCCAACGCGATCAGCTATGAGGAGTGCTTGGCCTGCCAGTGATTATGGCTGGACGCCTCAGGATGGCAGTGCTAGCGTTGCTGGCAGAGATCGCTGGATTGCGGAGGTTTGTATGTCAGCCAATCTGAGCGTCCGCAACGTGGCGGATGACGTTGTCGCCCGCCTCAAGCGGCGCGCGGCCCGGCACGGGCAGTCGGCGGAGGCCGAAGTGCGGGATATTTTGCGGCAGGCGCTGCAAGGGGAGGCGGAGGACGACTTTGCCGCTCTGGCTGCCGACCTGCGCAAGCTGACCTCCCACCGCACTCACACTCCGGCCGAAGTCCTCCAGCGGGAGGGCCGCGAGGAGCGTTGAAGGCGCTGGTCATAGACGCCAGCGTCGCCATCAAATGGGTCATCGCCGAACCCGGCACCGATGAAGCTCTGTCGCTTCGCCGGTTCGACTTATTCGCCCCCGACCTCCTGATTGCCGAATGCGCGAACATCTTGTGGAAGAAAGTCCGCCGCGGAGAGCTCGACGGGGCGGAAGCCGCCATGGCCGCCCGTCTGCTGGAGCGGGCGGACATTGAGCTGGTGCCGATGCGGCGAATGATGGAGCGTGCCGTCGCACTTTCGGCCAGGCTCGACCATCCAGCATATGACTGCCTCTACCTGTGTTTGGCAGAGTCGCGCGCAGGCGTCTTGGTGACCGCAGACGAGCGGCTGGCCAGGAAAGTCAGCGCTGACCGCCAACTGGCGGTGGAAGTACACAGCTTGGCGGCTGTCCCGGCCTTGCTGACACGCCTGCAACGGCCGCTTGCGTAGTTCTGGGGCCGCTTATACCGAGGCTGCAAAGGGAGGCAGAGTTGAGCCAAAGCATCGATTTCGCGGCCGTCTTCCGCCGCTTGGCCGCTGGCGGAGTGAGCGAGCAAACCGTCCGGATCGGCGGCGTGAACGTTCGCTGCGTGCGCGTTGCGGGTGGCGGCGAGGGACGGTGGGACCATCACGACCATAGCACCGAAACCGTGCTGGTGTGGCGCGGCGACTTCACCGTGGAGTTTCGTGACCACACTCTCAAGCTTGAAGCGGGGCATTGCTGCGTCGTGCCGATTGGCGCAGAGCACCGCGGAACGTCCGGCTCCGGCGCGGATGTGGTGCTGTTCCAGCAAGCGTCTTAAGGCGCCCATCTCCGCCTCAGAGGCCGTTCATCAGGCGCGCGAGCCTCTTCAAAGGGCCAACTTCACCAGCCGCCCGCCCTGCATGATCACCGGCATGTGCGCCCCTTGGCCCTCCAGCACCGTCCAATCCGCCAGCGGGTTGCGCTCCACCACCAGCAGGTCCGCCTCGGCGCCGGGTTCGATCACCCCCACGCGGCCTTCCAAGCGGCATAGCTCCGCCGCCCACAGCGTGGCCGAGCGGAACACGTCGATCGCCGGCAGCACGCGGGCGCGCAAGGCGAATTCGCCGGATTGGTGGCGGTGCATCGCGCCCAGCAGGTCGCTGCCGTAGACCATTCGTAAGCCTGCCTCCTGCATCGTCGACAGCGACTCCAGCCCCGCGCGGCGGACCGTCTCGATCTTGGCAACGCTCTCTGGCAGCAGCCCGAGGGAGGCCCCTTCCACCGCCAGGCGGTCGTAGGTGATCAGGGTCGGCACCGCCACGGCCCCCGCCTTGGCCGCGGCGCGGGCGGTTTCGGGCGTGATCAGGTTGCAGTGCTCCAGCGAGTGAACGCCGCACTCCAGCGCGCGGCGGATCGCCTCGTCGGTGTAAAGATGGGCCGACACGTAGGTGCCAAGGTTGCCCGCCTCCTCCACCGCCGCCCGCAGCTCGTCGCGCGAGAATTGCAGCATGTGGATCGGGTCGGTCGGGGAGGCGATGCCGCCATTGGCCATCACCTTGATGAAGTCCGCCCCTGCGCGCAGCTCCTCCCGCGCCGCCAGACGCACCGCCTCCACCCCGTCGCAAATGCGGCCCATGGCGCCCACGCGTTGAAAAAACGGCCGGTCGTCGTCGCGCTTGCGGCTGTCGCAATGGCCGCCGGTCTGGCTCAGGGCCTTGCCCGAGATCACCAGCCGCGGGCCCAATACCGCTCCCGTCGCCTGCGCCTCCACCAGGCCGCGATCGGCGCCGCCCACGTCCCGCACCGTGGTGAAGCCGCGCATCAGCATCCGCGTCATCACCTGCCCGGCGCGCAAGGCGGCGAGCGAGGAGGGCTGCATGGCGTTGGCGGCCAGGTCCACCATGGCGGCGATGACGTGCACATGGGCGTCGATCAGCCCGGGGATCAGCACCCGGCCGCCCAGATCGATGCGCTGCGCTTCGGGCGCGTGGATCGGCCGGTCCGACACCTCGCGGATGGTGCTGTCTTCCACCAGCACCTCGGCGCCCTCTTGCGGCCCGTCGCTGCGCGGGTCCAGCACGGCGCCGCCGTGGAACAGGTATTGGCTCATGCGGCGGCTCCTTCAGTGTCAAACGGGTCGTCCACGGAGCGGCAGGGCTGGGTGAACCAGCGCGGGCCCGCCTCCGTCATGAACACGATGTCCTCCAGCCGCACGCCGAACTCGCCATACAGGCAGATCGTCGGCTCGATGGAGAAGCACATGCCGGCGGCGATCGGCGTCTTGTTGCCCCCCACCATGAAGGCGTCCTCGTGCACGTCCATGCCGATGCCGTGGCCGGTCCGATGCGGCAGGCCGGGCACTTTGTAGCCAGGGCCGAAGCCGGCCGCTTCCACCACGCTGCGCGCACCGATATCCACTGCCTCGCAGGGTGCGCCCAGCCGAGCGGCAGTGAAGCCACCCACCTGGGCGCGCTGCTCCAGCTCCCAAATTTCGCGCTGGCGGGGGCTGGGCGTGCCGAACACGTAGGTGCGCGTGATGTCCGAGCGATAGCCCTCGACGAAGCAGCCGGTGTCGATCAGCACCATATCGCCCTCGGCCAGCGTTTGCGGGTGGGGCACGCCGTGGGGGTAGGCGGTGGCTTCGCCGAACTGCACTGCGCGGCCGGCGGGCTGCCCGCCCAGCTTGCGGTGGGCCGCGTCCAAAAACGCCTGCACCTCGGGGGTGGTGAGGCCCGGCGCCATGCAGCGGGCGGCCGCCTTCTGCACCGCGAGGGTGATCTCATTGGCCACCTGCATCAGCGCAATCTCGGCCGCCGACTTCACCTGCCGGCAGGCTGCGGTGATGCGCCCGGCGCTGACGAAGCTGAACTGGTTGCCCGCCCGCTGCAGCCCATCCACGGTGAAGAACGGCGCCGCCGGGTCGATCGCGAGGGTGCCGCGCTCCACGCCCAGGCTGCGGACGGTGTCGATCACCAGGGCGGCCGGGTCCTCGTGTTCGTCCCAGCAGCGGATGTCGTCGCCCAAGCGCAGCAGGGTGCGGGTTTTCGGCTCCTCGAAGGCAGGGCTGAGGTAGGCGATGGTGCCTTCTGCGGGGATCACGGCGCCATGCAGCCGCTCGGTGAGGGTGAGGGCGAGCCCGGTGAAGTAGCGCAGGTTGGTGGAGGTATCGAGATAGAGCGCGTCCACGCCCCCCTGGCGCATCAGCTCCTGGGCTTTGGCCACGCGCCCCTGCAGCTCGGCGGTGGAGATCGGCACCACGTCCGTCCTGAGCGGTGCCATGCGGTCGAGTTCCGCCGCGAAAGTCGATCCGCCCACGCCCAAAACCATGCTGCTCTCCGCCTGACCCGGCAACGCTAGGCGAACGCCGCCGGCACGCAAAGGGGTGGTATGGGCAGCGCTCCGCCCCTGTGGCACGGTGGTTGCCTGCCCAGGACAACGACACAGCGCAGGTTTCATGGCCCTTTCCGACTTTCACGAACGCACCCAGCGCACCGGCGTCACCGGCCTGGTGGTGCTGGGACTGGCCGCAATCTTCGTGCCGCTCGTGCTCACGCTCTACCTGAGCGTGTTCAACGAAACGCTGATCGTGTTCCCGCCGCATGGCTACACGCTGCGCTGGTATGCGCGGATCCTGCCCGAGTTCGGCGGTGCGCTGCAGACCAGCCTGCTGACCGCGCTGGTGGCTGTGTCGCTCAGCCTGCTCGCGGGCGTTCCCGCTGGCATCGCCCTGTCGCGCAGCCGGTTTCGCGGCCGCGGCGCCATCGCCACCCTGTTGCTCGCCCCCTTGACGGTGCCGGGCATTGCCATCGGGTTGGGTGTTTATGTGCTCGCCGTGATGCTGGAGGAGCGGTCTGGCGTGGCGCTCAGCGGTTCGGTGTGGCTGATGATGGCGGCTCACGTGCTGATTACGCTGCCCTGGGTGGTGCGCCTGTGCATGGTGTCGTTGGCCAACCATGACCCGGCGGCTGAAGAAGCCGCCGCCAGCCTCGGCGCTCCGCCCTGGCGCGTGCTGTGGCGCGTCACCCTGCCGGCGATGCGCGGCGGCATTGCGGCGGGGGCGCTGTTCGCGTTCATCTGGTCGTTCGAGAACCTGGAGATGACGCTGTTTCTCACCGCGCCAGGCCTCACCACGCTGCCGATCGCGCTGCTGGAATATCTGCAATATCATATCGACCCGCTGGTGGCCGCCGTCGCGGTGGTGCAGATCGTGCTGGTGAGCGCCGCCTTGCTGCTGCTCAACCGCCTGGTGCCGGTGGCGCGGGTGATCGCATGAGTGCGCTGGTGCTGGAGCGGTTAGGCAAAGCCTACGGGGCGAGCGCCGTGGTGCAAGACCTTGACCTCGAATTGGGCGAGGGGGAGATGGTGGTCCTGCTCGGCCCCTCCGGCTGCGGCAAGACCACCACCTTGCGCATGGTGGCCGGCTTCGTGGCTGCCACCGCCGGCGACATCCGGCTGGATGGTAGGAGCATCCTAACGTTGCCGCCGCATAAGCGCGACATGGGTCTGGTGTTCCAGAGTTATGCGCTGTTCCCCCATCTCACCGTGGCGCGCAACGTGGCCTTCGGGCTTGAGATGCGCGGCGTCCCGTCCGCAGCGCGGGCGGAGCGGGTGGGCGAGATGCTGCAGTTGGCGCGGCTCGAACACCTGGCGGAGCGGCTGCCGCGTCAGCTCTCGGGCGGGCAGCAGCAGCGCGTGGCACTGGCGCGCGCGCTCGCCATCTATCCCCGCGTGCTGCTGCTGGACGAGCCGCTGTCCAACCTTGACGCGGCCTTGCGCGCCGAAGTCGGGCGCGACATCCGCCTGCTGCAACGCGACCGTGCGCTCTCCACCATCATGGTGACGCACGACCAGGACGAGGCGATGGCGATGGCCGACCGGCTGGTGGTGATGAAGGACGGCCGGGTGGAACAGGTCGGCAGCCAGGAGGACTTGTATGAGCGCCCGGCCAGCGCCTTCGTCGCCAGCTTCATTGGCCGCAGCACCATGCTGCCGGGCCTGTTGGCGGAAGCCGGCACGTTTGTCGCCGGCGATCAGCCAATCCACTTGGCCGGCCGCTATGCCGGGCGTGGCGTAGCGACCCTGGCGCTGCGGCCGGAAAGGTTGCGCCTAAGCCAGGGTGCATCGGCGGGCAACGCCACCGGTGTGGTCGAACTCGCCAGCTATCTCGGACCGGTGCGTGAACATGTGGTGCGCCTCGGCGCCGAGCTGCGCCTGATCGTGCGTGAGCCCACCGCAGCCGCCGCCGCTCTCGCCACGGCCGGTGAAACCGTCACGCTGCATTGGGATGAGGCCGCCGAGCGGGTGTTTGACGCCGCAGGCGTCCCGGTCGCAAGCCTTCAACCCGCAACTCTCAGCCCAAGGATCAACAGCCATGCTTGACGTCCGCCTGTCCCGCCGTGCGGCGCTTGCCGGCGCGGCGAGCCTGCCCTTCGCGCCCCGCCTGGCCCGCGCCGCCGAGCAGGTGGTGATCGCGACTTGGGGCGGCGACTACGCCAATTTGCTGCGGGACAACGTGGAACAGCCAATCCTCGCACCCGAGGGGATCACCGTGGTGCAGGACATCGGCGATGAAGACCCGCGCGTGGCCAAACTCTACGCCCAGCGCCGCTTGCCGCGGGCGAGTGACGACGTGGTCTGCCTGCAGGCGGTGCGCGGGCATGAGGTTGGCGCGGCGGGGCTGGTCGAAACCATCGACGCGGCCAACGTGCCGAACCTGGCCCACGTGCTGCCAACGCTGCGCAGCCCCTACTATGCCCCGCATATCTGGAGCCCGCAGGTGCTGGTCTACAATCCGGACAAGGTGAAGGAGCCGCCTAAGACGTTTGCCGACCTGCTCGACCCGAAATACCACGGCCGCGTCGGGGTGGGCGACATCAACTACTTTTACATCATGATGGCGGCCGCGCTCGCCACCACCGGCGACGTCAACAAGGTGGACGCCAAGGAGGCGCAGGACCTCGCGTTGAAACTGAACGCCAACGGCTTGCGGCTGTACCCGTCCACCGACTCCATCGGCGCCGGGCTGAAATCGGGCGAGATCGACGTCGGCATCATGTGGCTGGCCCGCACCATCATGTGGCAGAACGCCGGCATCCCGGTGAAGGCGTCGTTCCCCACCGAGGGTTCGGTGCTCTACATTTCGGGCATGGTGGTGCCCAAGAACGCGCCGGACAAACAGGCGGCATTCAAATACCTCGACGCCATGCTGGCGCCTTCCGCGCAGATGCGCTTTGCCGAGCGCATGGGCTACGAACCCACCGTGGACAACTGCACCCTCACCGGCAAGGTGGCCGAGCAACTCGCATTGCCGACCGACCCGGCGCCCAAGCTCGCCCCGCCCAACTACGACATTACCGGGGCGCTGCAGACGCCCACGTCGGAATGGTGGAAGAAGAACATGCAGCGTGCGTGAAGACAGTGCGTGAGGGCGGGGGGAGGGCCGCCGCCTTCCTGTCCCCGGCGATGGCCATGGTGACGCTGATGCTGGTCGCGCCATTGCTGCTGATGCTGCGCTTCAGCCTCGACCGTTACGACCCAACCGAGCTGATGATCGAGACGGTGACGCCTGCCAACTACCTCCGTTTCGTCACCGACCCTTTCTACCTGGGCGTGATGCGCACCACCCTGAGCGTCGCGGTCTCCTCCACCGCGCTGTGCCTGCTGCTTGGCCTGCCCATCGCCTATCGCCTGTCCCGCATGCAAAGCCGATGGAAAAGCGCGTGCATGCTGGCGCTGGTGCTGCCGCTGTTTGTCGGCAACGTGGTGCGGATGGTGGGCTGGATGATCCTGTTCGCCCGCGGCGGCATGGTGGACGATACGGTGCGCTGGCTCACCGGACACGGGCTTGAGCTGATGTACACGCCCTTCGCGGTCGTCATGGGCGTGGTCTCGGTCAACCTGCCGATCGTGATCCTGACGGTGCAGAGCGCCATGGAAACCATCGATCCGCGGCTGGAGGAAGCGGCGCAGAGCCTGGGCGCGCCGCCGGGCCGCAGCTTCTGGCGGGTGGTGTGGCCGCTTGCCCTGCCAGGCACGGCCGCTGCCGGGGTGCTATGCTTCATCCTGGCCATGAACGCCTTTGCCACGCCCACCCTGCTGGGCGGCCCGCGGTTCCAGATGATGGCGCCGTTGCTCTACTGGGAGTTCAACACCAACAACAACTGGCCGTTCGCGGCCGCCCTGGCGCTCATCCTAATGGCGACCACGCTGGTGCTGACGAGCTGCAGCGGGCTGCTGATCCCGCGCCGTTACCGGCTGTAAGGAGGCCGTTCCACCGGAATCTCAGATCGTCTCGTGAGTCTAAAAAAGTCGCTCGCGGGACCGTGATTTAAGGGTATCGTTAACCTAAATCCCGGAAAAGTGAGACATCACCAATCCGTGAGGTTCCCGCGATGTCCACCAAGTCCCCCTGGCAAATCGACCTGGCCGACAACAATGGCACCAGCCCGCTCGCCGATCCCACCAGCTTCAACCTGGGCTTTGCTGCCGACCCCAGCCAGCCCGCCAATGTCGGAGTCTCGCTTGGCACCACGGCGATGGCGGGGACCACGACGCAGCTTACCAACATGCTTTATGCCACGGAAGCCGGCGACCATTCGACGATCAGCGCGAACGACATCAACCAGGGCCAGCTCGGGGATTGCTTCCTGCTGTCCTCCATCGGTGAGCTTGCCATCTACGACCCGGCGGCAATCACCAAGATGATCAGCATTACCGCCACCGGGACCGAATCGGTCGCATTGTTCGAGTCCTCAAACGGCAGCGTGCCCGGCTTCGGCGCCACCCAGTTCACAGCCACCTCGCAGAGCGTCAGCAACAGCTTCTCAGCCGCGTCGGTGAACAACGGCGCCTCGCAGGATGTGGTCGGCGGGGACAAGGAGATCTGGGTCCAGGTGCTGGAAAAGGCGTACGCCCAGGCGAATGGCGGCTACACCGGGATCAGCAATGGCGGCAACCCTTGCATCGCGCTGCAACAACTCACGGGCCACACGGCGCAGTGGGAGTCTCCACTGGCGGCAACCACGGCGTCGCTCACCGCCGACGTGGCCGCGGGCGACCTGATTGTGATGGACACCGCCAACAGCTCCAGCCTGCCCTACGGCTTGGTTGGCGGCCACGCCTACATGTTCGAGGGGCTGGTCACCTCCAACGGCGTCAGCTCGGTGCGGCTGGGCAATCCCTGGGGCGTCGACCAGCCGGCGCTGATCCCGGTGACCCAGCTCTCCCACGCCGGCATCGTCGAGGTGGATCTCGGGCACACGCATTAACGCCTACAGCCAGCTTGGGACGGGCAGCCCACGCTCGCGCAGGAAGGCCGGGTTGAACAGCTTGCTGGCATAACGGGCGCCGCCATCGCACAGCACGGTGGCGACCGTGTGGCCCGGGCCCAGGTCGCGCGCCACCCGCACCGCCGCCGCCACGTTCAGCCCAGCCGAGCCGCCCACCGACAAGCCTTCATGCTGCAACAGATCGAATACCTGCTGCAGCATTTCAGTGTCTGGAATGCGGACGGCGTCATCGATTTCCACGCCCGCCAGGTTCGCGGTGACGCGGGATTGGCCGATCCCTTCGGTGATCGAGCTGCCCGCCACGGAAAGGTCGCCGCTCTTCACCCAGCCGTACAGGCCGCTACCTTCCGGGTCGGCGAGCACGATGCGCACGGCCGGGTTGGCCGCCTTCAGCGCCAGCGAGACGCCGGCCAGCGTGCCGCCGGTGCCGCAAGCGCAGGTGAACGCGTCCACCCGGCCCTCGGACTGCTCCCAGATTTCCAGCCCGGTTTGGCGGTGGCCCTCGCGATTGGCCAGGTTGTCGAACTGGTTGGCCCAAAACCCGCCCAGTTCCCTCGCCACGCGCTCGGCCACGTGCACGTAGTTGCCCGCGTCGCGGTAGGGCAGCGCGGGAACCAGGCGCAGCTCGGCGCCAATGGTGCGCAGGACGTCGATCTTTTCCTGGCTTTGCGTCTGCGGCATTACCACCACGCTGCGGTAGCCGCGGGCATGCGCCACCAGGGTGAGGCCGATCCCGGTGTTGCCTGCCGTCCCTTCCACCACCGTGCCGCCGGGCCGCAACAGGCCGCGCGCCTCGGCGTCCAGGATCATGGCGGCGGCCGCACGGTCCTTCACCGAGCCACCCGGGTTCATAAACTCCGCCTTGCCGAGGATGGTGCAGCCGGTGGCTTCCGAGGCGCGGCGCAGCCGGATCAGCGGCGTGTGGCCGATGGCGGCCAACAGCCCGTCAGGCGCCCGGTTTGTGCTTTGCGCCATGGTGATGCACCCTTGGTGGCGGATGGGGAGACTGAAACATGGTGGAGGACGTGCCGCCCAAACAGGTGTGGGACGCGCTGGGCAGCCAACCGCAGGCGCGGCTGGTGGATGTGCGCACCGACATGGAATGGGCGCAGATCGGCGTGCCGGACCTGACGCAGACGGGCAAGCAGCCGGTGCTGCTGTCGTGGCAGGTGGCGCCAACCATGCAGCTCAACCTAAATTTCATGGCGGAGCTGGCCGCGGCCGGGGTGACGCCCGAGCATGAGGTGTATTTCCTCTGCCGCAGCGGCGTCCGCTCCAAGGCGGCAGCAGCAGCGGCGCAGGCGGCGGGCTACCCCCACGCCTACAACATCGCCGACGGCTTCGAGGGCCCGCCTGGGCCCGGCGGGCTGCGCGGCACGGTCGCTGGCTGGCAGGCTGACAAGCTGCCCTGGACGCGCAGCTAGCTCAGGACGATCCCGCCATCCACGTTGAGCGTCTGCCCGGTGACGAAGGCGGAGGCGTCGGAGGCGAGGAACACCGCCGGCCCCGCCACGTCCTCGGGCTGGCCAAGCCGGGCCAGGGCGGTCTTGCGGACCCACTGGTCGCGGATTTCCGGGACTTCGAGGTTGGTGCGCCCCATGTCAGTCACGATGATGCCGGGGCAGAGGCAGTTGGCGGTGATGCCGAACGGCCCCACTTCCTGCGCCAGCACGCGGGTGAAGCCCATCACCGCCGCCTTAGAGGCCGAGTAGTGCGCCTGCTCCGGCGCGCCGTGCTTGCCGCCGATGGAAGCAATGTTGACGATGCGGCCATAGCGCCGCTCGCGCATGTGCGGCAGCAGCGCTTGGGTGACCAGAAAGGTGCCTTTGGCGTTCACCGCCATCACCCGCTCCCACACCGCTTCGTCCAGCGTCTCGACCGGGCTGGTGATGAGGATGCCGGCATTGTTCACCACCGCATCGACCTGCCCGGCGGCGGCGATGGCGTCCCGGACCATGGCCGCGACTTCGGCCTTGTTCGATACGTCGGCGCTGAGGAGGTGCGCGGCGCGGCCGAGGGCGGCCACTTCGCTGCGCACGCCCTCCAGCGTGTCCTGCTGACGCTCGATGTCGTTCAGCACCAGGTCGAACCCGGCCTGCGCCAGTCCCAAGGCGATGGCGCGGCCGATGCCCCGGCTCGCCCCCGTCACCAGGGCAACGCGGCGCGATGTCTCGGGCATAGTCGTCCTCCTTAGAAGAAGCGGATCTCGCCGCGCAGCACGGCGAGGCTGACCGCCGCGATCATGACGATGCCGCGGACCTCGTTCTGCATGTAGAACGGCGCCCCCAGCAGGTTTAGCCCGTTGTCCAGCATGCCGATGATCACCACGCCCACCAGCGTGCCCTGCACCGTGGCGCGGCCAGGCTTGAACGCGGTCATGCCAAGGAACACGGCGGTGAGGCTGTCCATCAGGTAGGGCTCGCCGGCGCCGGGCTGCCCGGTGCCGAGCCGCGCCGTGAGCATGATGCCGCCCAACGCCGCGCCAAACGCGGACAGCGCCAGCGCCAGCAGGCGGCATTTGTTGACCGCGAGGCCCGATAGCCGGGCGGCCTGGATGTTGGCGCCGGTGGCGGTGATGGCGCGGCCAAAGCGGGTGCGATTGAGCAGCACGTAGAACACTGCCACCACGGCCAGCGCAATCAGGATCGGCACCGGGATAATGCCGAACACCCGGCCGGTGGCGATGGCGTAGTATGAGTCGGGGAAGCTCGCATAGATCGAGTCACCCCCGTCATAAGCGTAGTTTGCCCCTAAGGCGATCGGGCCCATGGCCAGCGTGGCAATCAGCGAGGGGATGCGCAGCCGGGTCACCAGCAGCCCGTTCACCACGCCGATTAGCGTGCCCAGCAGCACCGGCAGCACGATGGCGAGCACCACCGGCAGCCCCGACCAAACCATCAGCCCGGCGGAGAGCACGCCCGACAACCCGGCCACCTCGCCCACCGAAAGGTCGAACTCGCCGCTGGCCACCGCCACGGTGAGGCCGGAGGAGATCACCGTCAGCACCGAAATCTGCACCAGGATGTTGCGCAGGTTGGCGGTGGACATGAAGCGTCCGCTGCTGGCGGCGAACAGGGCGAAGATGACCCAGACGGCGTGGAGCTCGACCTTGTTGCCGA
>CAXTNN010000055.1:15535-16240 GCA_964245545.1 uncultured Acetobacteraceae bacterium
GTGCAACTGGCGCCGCGGCTTGGCGGGGGCGAGGACGGCGGTTTCGAGTTCCGTGGTGCTCATGTCGGGTCAGGCCACCTCCAGCAAAAGCCGGTCTTCGGTCAGGGCGTCGCGCGGCACGGCGGGGGCCAATTGGCCATGTGCGATGCAATGCACGCGGTTGCACAGCGCGATCAGCTCGGCAAACTCGCCGCTGGCGATCAGCACCGCGGCGCCGGCACGGGCGAAATCTCGAATCAGGGCGTAGATGTCGGCCTTGGCGCCCACATCGACGCCCTCGGTCGGGTTGTCGAGCAGCAGCAAGGGCGGTGCGCGCTCGCCGGCCTGCACGGTGCGCAGCAGCCAGCGGCCGAACGCCACCTTCTGCTGGTTGCCGCCGGACAACTGCATGATGTCCTGCTCCGGACCGGCGCATTTCACCCGCAACTGCGCGATCACCTCCGTGGCGGCGCGGCTCTCGGCGCGAGCGCGGACGAAGCTGCCGCGGCTGAACGAGGAGAGCGCAGCGCTGGCCAGGTTCTCCCGCACGTCCAGCCCCGGGAACAACGAGTTCTCCACCCGGTTATCCGCCACCAGGCAGATGCCGGCGGCGATCGCCTCGCTCACGCTGCGCGGCAGGCGCGACAGGCCCGGCAGCATCACCGCCGCCGCCTGCGCCGGGTGCGGCAGGCCAGCCAAGCGCTCCAGCATCTCGTTCTGCCCCGC
>CAXTNN010000056.1:0-16133 GCA_964245545.1 uncultured Acetobacteraceae bacterium
GCTCCGCCCCGCGTGCGGCGTCCGCCGCCGCCGCGCGTCGCAGGTGCCTGCGGCATGCAGGTCCTGCGCCTGCCAGCCGAAGCCCACCGCGGCGCCCTCCGCCCGCAAATGGGCGTAATCGGCCTCCAGCGCGACCGTCGCGGGCGCAAAATCCTCCGCCAGCGCGCTGCGCACCAGGGCCGGATGCAAATGCAGCATCTGCGAGGTTTCGGACGCGCCGCCATGGATGCCGTGCCGCGCCTCTGCCGCCCCGAACAGCCCCCGCTCGCGGCCCAGGCCGGATAGGTTGGCCGCCACCGCGAACATTCCCAAGCGCACCCGCAGGTCCCGCGCCACGATGTCCATCACCTGCGGCTGCCCGCCATGGCTGTTCAGCATCACGAACTTGCGCACCCCGGCCCGCGCGACCGACTCGCCCAGTTCGGTCCACAGCCGGATCAGCGTCTCGGCGCTGAGCGAGAGCGTCCCCGGATAGGCCCCATGCTCGTTGGACTTGCCGACCGGGCAAGGGGGCAGCACCAGCACGCTGTCCGGCATCAGCGGCATCGCCGCGGCCACCACGCCCGCATTGATGTAGTCGTCCACGCCCACCGGCAGATGCGGCCCGTGCTGCTCGGTGGCCGCCACCGGAAGCACGGCGACCGTGTCCGCCGGGTCGAGGCCCGCAAAGTCCGTCCAGGCCAGATCACGCCAGAAACGCGCCACGCCGCTCTCCTTCCATCTTGTATAGCACGGGATATGCCAACCAGTGTGGTGGCGAACCAGCCGAGGAACCAGCCATGGATACCGCCATCGCCAAGACCGCCCGCTCCTACGAAGCCTGGCGCATCAGCCCCACCGACAGCAACCGGCTCGCCTTCGTGTTCGACCCGGTGGCCGATGGCGCCGCCTTCATCGCCGCGGTGGAGATCTTCGACGAGGGCGGCCGCACCCCGCCCAACATGCATGGCGTGGGGCAGGAAATGTTCTTCGTGCTGAAGGGCGAAGGCCGCGCCACCTGCGGCGGCCGGGTGGTGGATGTGCGCGCCGGCGACAGCCTGCTGCTCAAGCCGGGCGTCGAGCACGCGCTGGAGAACACCGGAACCGGGCGACTCTATTGCTTGACGGTGATGGTCCCGGATGACGGGTTTGCCGCGCTGATCCGCTCCGGCGTGCGCGCCGAGTTGGACGAGGGCGACCTGGCGGTGCTGCAGGGCGTTCACGCACCATAACAAAACTGTGAAGAAAGCCCTTTGCAAAGCCCATTAGGCTCCGTAAGGTCGGATGCTCACGGTGTAGAAGCGGCGGACATCGATCCGCGGCCCGCCCGGCACGCCAGACACGGCACCTGCTCGCCCTTTCCGCAACGGAGCTTGTCCCGCCATGACGACCACGCTGTCGCGCCGTACTGCGCTCGCCACTGCCGGCGCCACCGCACTGTCCGGTCTAGCCCGGCGCGGTCGCGCCGCCGCCCCGACCAAGATCACCCTCCTCACCAATTGGTTCGCCGAGGCGGAGCATGGCGGCTTCTACCAGGCCAAAGCCACGGGGCTGTATCAGCAAGCCGGTCTCGACGTGACGATCAAGATGGGCGGCCCGCAGGTCAACAACATGCAGCTCCTCACCGGCGGCGGCGCCGACATCATCATCGGCTACGACATTCAGGTGCTGAATTCGATTGAGAAGGGCTTGCCCGTCACCGCCGTAGCCGCCGCCTTCCAGTTCGACCTGCAAGGGGTGATGACGCATGACGACATCCACTCCATTGCCGAGCTGAAGGGCCACAAGATCCTCATCGGCTCCGCCTCCCGCGTGACGTTCTGGCCCTGGCTGAAGCAGAAATACGGCTTTACCGACGAGCAGGCCGGCGTCGACACGTTCAACCTGCAGCCCTTCCTGGTCGACAAGACCGTTGCCATGCAGGCCTATCCGTCTTCCGAGCCGTACGAGGCAATGAAGGCGAATGAGAAGGTGAACTTTTTCCTGTTCGCCGACCAGGGTTATCCGCCCTACACCAACACCCTGATTGCCACCAACAGCTTCATTGAACAGCACCCGGAGGCGGTCGCCGCCTTCGTCAAGGCGTCCATGATTGGCTGGGCCGACTACTTCAAGAATCCGGCGCCTGCCAACAAGCTGATCCAGGCCGACAACCCGAAAGAACCGGACGACCAGATTGCCTTCGCCATCGCAAAGATGAAGGAAATGCATGTGCTGGACCGCGGCGTGGCGGCGAAGGATGGCATTGGCACCATGACGGACGCGCGTTGGAAAGCCACGCGAGACTTCCTGGTTGACGCCAAGCTGCTGAGCCCGGCAGTCAACTACAAAAAGGCTTTCACCACCCGTTTCACCGACGGCCTCAACATCGCTGCCTAGCCGCCCGTGCTGGAGTCGCCCCAGACCAGAGCCGGCCTCGCCACCCCCGTGGTGGAGGTCTTGTCGGCCGACAAGGTGTTCGCCAACGGCATGCGCGGCTTGTCGCCGATCAATCTCACCATCCAGCCCGGAGAGTTCGTCAGCCTCATCGGGCCTTCGGGCTGCGGCAAGTCCACCCTGCTCAAGCTCATCGCCAACCTGATCGAGCCAAGCGACGGCCGCCTGCAATGGTGGCGCAGCGGCTTCAAGCAGGTGGGCACGCCGGGCAAGCGGCTCGCCTTCGTGTTCCAAGACCCAACGCTGATGCCGTGGTCGCACGTGGACACCAATGTGCGCTTGCCGCTGGACCTGGCGGGCGTCCCCCGCGCCGCTGCCGCCGCCCGCGTGCAAGCCGCCTTGGCACAGGTGGACCTCCTGCCCGCCGCGCGCCGCTTTCCGCGCCAACTATCCGGCGGCATGCGCATGCGCGTCTCCATCGCCCGCGCCCTGGTGACGGAGCCCGACCTGCTGCTGATGGACGAGCCGTTTGGCGCGCTGGACGAGTTCACCCGCAACAAGCTGGACGAGGACCTCATCGGCCTGGCCTGGGAGCGCCGCCTGACCAACGTGTTTGTTACCCACTCGATCTACGAGGCCGTGTTCCTGTCCACCCGAATCATCGTGATGGCCGCCAACCCCGGCCGCATCTTCGGCGAATTCGTCGTCGACGAGCCGTTCCCGCGCAACGCCGCCTTCCGCGGCTCGGACCGCTTCGCGCTGATGTGCCGTGATCTTTCAACGCTGCTGATCGAGGCGTCCGTCGCCAGCAGGCTGATTTGAAGCGCCCGCTGATTCAGCAGGAGTGGTTTGGCCGCGTGATGGCGCCGCTCACCGTGGGTGTGGCCATCCTGCTGATCTGGCAGGGCGCCTGCGCCTATTGGGACGTACCTAAGTACCTGTTCCCGGCGCCGCTTGATATCGCCAACTCCTTGGCCGAGGGCTGGCCGGTGCTGTTGCATGGGCTGTGGAGCACGATGAAGGTCACCCTCATGGCATTTGCCGCCTCCGTCATCGTGGGCACGCTGATCGCGTTCCTGTTCGTCCAGAGCCGCTTCATCGAACTGAGCTTCATGCCCTACGCCGTGCTGCTGCAGGTGACGCCGATCGTGGCGGTGGCGCCGCTCATCATCATCCTGGTGAAGAACACCGAGGCGTCCCTCACCCTGTGCGCGACGGTAATCGCGATTTTCCCGATCATCTCCAACACCACCATTGGGCTGCGCAGCGTGGACCCGGGGCTGCAATCCTATTTCCGCATGAACAAGGCCGGGTCGCTGGCGACGCTGCTGCGCCTGCGCATTCCCAGCGCACTGCCGTTCTTTCTCGCCGGCCTGCGGATTTCCTCGGGCCTGGCCCTGGTGGGAGCGGTGGTGGCGGAGTTCGTGGCCGGCACCGGCGGCAACAGCGCCGGCCTCGCCTATGAGATCCTGCAATCGAGTTTCCAGCTTGACATTCCGCGCATGTTCGCCGCCCTCCTGCTCATCACCGTTACCGGCGTGGCGCTGTTTGGCCTGATGGTCTGGTTGCAGCAGATCGTGCTCGGCAACTGGCACGAGAGCACGGCGCCGCGCGAGCGCTAAACAGAGGACGCACCATGCTCACCACCCGGCAAAAAACCCTGCGCAAGTTCTGGTACGCCACCGTTCGGCTGGATGCGCTCAAGGACGGCCCGCTGCCGTTCCGCCTGATGGGCGAGGACCTGGTGCTGTTCCTTGATGCCGAGGGGCAGCCAGCCGCCCTGGCCGACCGCTGCTGCCATCGCACCGCCAAACTGTCCAAGGGCTGGATCGACGAGGGCCGCATCGTCTGCGGCTATCATGGCTGGACCTACGATCGCAGTGGCGCCCTGGTGCGCATTCCGCAATTTGACCCGGCGACCGTGCTGCCCAAGCACCGCGTTCCACCATTCCATTGCACGGCGCGCTACGGCTATGCCTGGGTGGCCCTGGACGAACCGCTGCAGCCCATCCCCGACGTGCCGGAGGATTCTGACCCGGCCTATCGCCGCATCTTCCAGTTCTACGACCAATGGCAGACCGCACCGTTGCGGCTGATGGAGAACTCGTTCGACAACGCCCACTTCTCCTTTGTGCACAAGGCCACGTTCGGCCAGATCGATGCACCGAAGCCGAAGCGCTACGAGATCGTCGAGACCGACTATGGCTTCCGTGCCACCACGGTGGTGGACATCCTCAACCCGCCCATGGCCCACCGCGTCACCGGCAGCACGGAGCCGCTGACCGAGCGACGCATGAACAACCACTGGTACCTCCCATTCTGCCGCCGGCTCGACATGGAGTATCCCAGCGGCATCCGGCACATCATCATCAACTGCGCCACCCCAATCGATGACGGCCGCATCCAGTTGGTGCAGTTGCTATACCGCAACGACACCGAGGCCGACTGCCCGGAGCAGATGCTGATCGATTGGGACCAGGCCATCATCACCGAGGATCGCGAGGTGCTGGAATCCACCAACGCCGACGCTATCCTGGACGTGGACCGCCGGGTTGAACAGCACATGCCCTCCGATCGGCCGGGCATGATCATGCGCCGCCGCCTGCTGGAGCTGCTGCGCAGCCAGGGCGAGGACGAGGTAACGCGCGAGTACGCTTAGGTGCCGCCTTTCCTCGCCTGGCCGGAGGCGGACGCCGTCACGCTCCGCAACTGCAGCGTTCCCGCCTTCCTGTGCCCCGACCTGCCGGCCGAGGGCGAGTTCGCCGCCTGCGACATCGGCCTCGCGGCTGGCAAAATCACCGCGGTTGCGAGGGAGCTGCCGCCCGGCGGCCAGTCCGTGCAAGTCGGCGGCATTGTCCTGCCGGGCTTGGTTGATCTGCACACCCATATCGACAAGGGCCATATCTGGCCCCGCGCCGCCAACCGGGACGGCACGCACGCTGCCGCCGTTCGCGCCGTGATGGCGGACCGGGAGGCCAACTGGTCTGCCGAGGATGTCTATGCCCGGGCGGATTTCAGCCTGCGCTGCGCTTATGCACACGGCACGGTGGCGCTGCGCACCCATCTCGACAGCCTCGGTGCGCAGCTCGCCATCACCTGGCCGGTATTCCAGCGGCTGCGCGCGGAGTGGGCCGGCCGTATCACCCTGCAAGGCGTGAGCCTGGTGCAGCTTGATGCCTACGCCACCCCCTTTGTCGAGCAGATGGCGGACGTGGTGGCCGAGGCGGGCGGCTATCTCGGCGGCTCAGGCGCGTTGCAGCCGGACGCGCCCGCGCTCATCCGCCGCGTGTTCGACCTTGCCGCCGATCGTAACCTCGATATCGACCTGCACGTCGATGAGTCCGGAGACCCGGCGGCGCACACGCTCCGCCTGATCGCGCAGGAGGCGATCCGGCGCAACTATCACGGCCGGGTCACTTGCGGGCATTGCTGCAGCCTCGCGGTGCAGGACCCGGCGGACGCGCGCGAGACCATCGCCATGGCCGCCGCCGCCGGGCTCACGGTTGTCAGCCTGCCAATGGTGAACCTCTACCTCCAGGGCCGCCGCGCCGGCACGCCCACTTGGCGTGGCGTCACCCTGCTGCATGAGCTACGCGCCGCCGGCGTACGCGTGGTGATAGCAAGTGACAACACGCGCGACCCATTCTACGGCTTCGGTGACCTCGACCTATGCGAGGTATTCCGCGAGGCGGTGCGCATCGGCCATCTCGACCTGCCGGTCGGCGCCTGGCCCGCGGCGGTGACAACCCTGCCTGCCGCCGTCATGGGCATCGAGTATGGCCTGCGCCCGGGCGACGCGGCGGACTTGGTGCTGTTCTCCGCGCGGGATTACAGTGAGCTGCTATCCCGCCCGCAAGCCGACCGCGCGGTGGTGCGGGCCGGCCGCGCGATTGCCGCCGACCCGCCCTCGTATCGCGAGCTCGACCCGATCTACTCCCGCCCGACCTGACACTCGATCTGACCATGCGGCTCGTCGGTCGCAACGAAGATCATGTTGTCGGCAGATAGGCCAAACCTATCCAGGTTCATCGGGATGTAGTGCTTGTTCGGGCACGCCATGCGCACGGTGGCGAGTTCCGGCACCGCGGCCAAGGCCGCCTCGCCCATGCGGTAGAGGCTATCCTGCACGCTATGGCTATAGGTGGTGGCAAACAGCGCCAGCATTGTGCTTATTATAGTGGCATTGGCTTCCTCATAGCGCGCCGGCGCTGCACGCCAGGTCCAGTCCGCGTCCATCGCCGTCGCCGCAATCCGGTCTGTGGTGGGCGCAAGGGTTGTGTAATCGTCCATCACGTAGTCGACCCATCCCGACTGCGTTGACTTCATGAAAGTGTATCCCGCGATCCCGGAGGTGACGGTAGCGCTCCGTCGGTTCGCAACCACCGCCACGGTCGGCTTCCCGTTGGCGTCGAGCGTAAAGCTATGGGGATGCGGCGTGCCATCGAAGGACGCGCGGGACCAGCGGGTTTCTGCTGTCGTCACCCGAACCGATTCCACTTGCGGGTAGCGGTCTAGAAAACGCTGAGCCAGGGCCTGCGCATACACCTCTGCCTCCGCCTGCATGCTCTCGCGCGCCACGATGTAGGCGATGTTCTTGATCGTGTCGGTCGCAATCGAGGTCCGGTTGTCGCCGGCCGTGTAGGCTTGCGCGAAATCGCCCTCCAGCATGATCTGCACGCAGAGATCACGCACTTCATTGTAATCGCCGTCGCGGAAGACGCGCATCACGCGCACGCGCGCCTTCCCATAGCGATTGCTGACAAGCGGCACGGCAGCCTCCTACCTAGTCAGACCAAGAACTCGGGACGGCCGGCTGGACCATTGTATGCGCATGTTAAGCGTGCTCGGCGATGACCAGCGGCGTGTCACCAGCCGCTTGGAGTTGGTCGGTGTTGAAGAACGCATTCAACACCACCGCACTGACCGACGCGAGCAGGATGCCGCTGTCCAGCATGGTTTTGAGCGCATCGGGTGCCGCCTTGAACAGAGTTGGTGCCACAAGCGGAATCATGCCAAAGCCGATTGAAACGGCGACGATAAACACGTTGCCGCGCCGGGTCTCGTAATCGACGGAGGCAAGGATGCGGATGCCGGTTGCGGCCACCATGCCGAACATCACCACGCCCGCTCCGCCCAGGACGCATTGCGGCACGGACGCAGCAATATAGGCGAGCTTGGGCAATAACCCGAGCAAGAGCATGATGACCCCGCCTGTCACGCAGACCATCGGGCTGGTCACCCCGGTGACGCCAACAAGCCCCACGTTCTGCGAGAACGACGTGTAAGGGAAGGTGTTGAACAATCCGCCGATGATCGTTCCCAGGCCATCGGCCCGCAACCCGCGCGCCAGGTCGGAGGGCGTCACTGGACGGCCAACCAGCACTCCCAGTGCGAGGAACATCCCCGTGCTCTCGATCATGACGACAATCATCACCAGGCACATCGACAAGCAGGCGACCAAGTCAAAACGGGGAAAGCCGAATTGCAGCGGCATGACGATATCGAACCAAGGCTGCTGGCCGAGGCCGCTCAGATTGCCCCAGCCAACCGCCAATGTCAGCAGATAGCCCACAACGATGCCGATCAGCACGGCCGTGTTGCGCAAGAACCCCGTGCTGAACCGCAGCAGCAGCAAGATAATCGCGAGCACAAGGAAGGCCACGCCGATATAGCCCGGCGCACCGAAATCGGGCGCCGTCGGGCGCCCGCCGCCGATCCAATTTATGCCAATCCGCATCAGCGTGATGCCGATTACGGTGATGATCGATCCGGTGACAACTGAGGGGAAAAATCGAAGCAAACGGCTGATAAATGGCGCAATCACGACGCCAAACACGCCGGCCGCAATCACCGAGCCGAAGATGGCGCTCAGCCCGAGCGCCGCGTTGTTCGCCATCGCCAGCATCGGGGATAGCGACGCAAAGGTAACCCCCATCATCACCGGCAGCCGTATGCCGACGGGTCCAATCCCGAATGCTTGGATGAACGTTGCAATGCCACAGGCAAAAAGATCCGCGTTGATCAGCAAGGCGACTTGGTCTTTCGGCAATTTCAGTGCCGCGCCAAGGATCAACGGCACCGCAACGGCACCGGCATACATCACCAGCACATGCTGCACCGCCAAGATAACCAGCCGGACTGGCGACGGTGTGACAGACGACATCATGGGCGGCATGGCGGCTCCTGACTTCTGAGCACGTGGAGCAAGCACGGAAAGCAGGCACGTGATGCAATGGGCATGCCATTTTTGCGGTCCGCTGCAAACGTGCGTTCACGAGTGTGGCATAGCATTTGCTGGTTATGCGCGACGCTGGTCGAAACGATGCCGCAAACCTTCCATTTGGAGCAAACCCTCATGATGCGACCCAGAGCGGTCCTCGCGCTTATAGCAACTGCTGCCGCTGCACTCGTGCCGCTTCGTGCCTCGGCGATCGGCATCGAATTCCAAGACACATATCTCAGCATCCGCTACCTGCCGGAAGATGAGCAGCCCGGCTTCAGGAAGAACATCAACGAAGTCGCCGGCAACATCAGCTATGCGAACGGCTGGACCTACGGCTCCAACTTCGTCAGCCTGGACTTTGAGGATTTCGGCAAGGGTGACCCGGCGAACTCGGTGGTCGGCAAAGCCGACTCGGACTCCTTCGAGCTCTACTCCGTGTTCCGCACCGTGCTCAGCGGCAACAAGATTTTCGGCGGCGGTTTCGCCTTCGGCCCGATCCGTGACATCGGCCTCGAACTCGGCCTCGATATCGACACGCAGGACGACCAGTTCGCATCCTACAAGAAGCTTATCATCGTCGGGCCGCAATTCTCGATCAACCTGCCGCGCGGATTCTGGACGATCACCGTCGGCATGTCGAAGGAGTGGAACACCGATGCCTTCGTCGCCAACGGCAACGGCACCAACTACAACCCAACCGTGGAAATCGAGACCGCCTGGGCCTTCCCGTTCGCTGCCGGGCCCATCCCGTTGAACTTCACCGGCTTCGCCAACTTCATCGGGCCAAAAGGCGTGGGCGCCACTGGTGACTTCTATCACCGCACGGAAATCCTGATCCATCCCAAGCTTTTGGTCGACGTGGGCCAATTGGTGTATGGCGTGCCGAAAAAGTTTGAGGCCGGCGTCGGCTTTGAGTACTGGCACAACAAGTTTGGCAGCGTCCCTGAATCCGTGCCCGGGACAGAGCAGAGATCCGTGTTTGTCGAAGCCGGTTATCACTTTTAGGGCGTTTCCCCGATGGCCTTGAAATTGCCACGCCGCCGTCGCTCCTTTTGGCAGGCAGATCCACCGCCTGGCCAATGGCAGTCAGGGCGGACCTGCACTAAACCGCATCCACGCAATCTCGGAGACCAGACCTATGCTGTCGAAATATGTCTTGGCTGTCGGCCTCATGCTTAGCCCGGTGCTGGCTCTCGCCCAGTCGGCGCCAGCCCGGAGCTCCGTCCAGGGAGACCCGGTGGTCAAGCCGGTCAAACCGCACCGCAACCGCGCTGCCGCCGCCGCGCGTGCCGACAAGCAAACGGCGGGAACGGAAAACGGCAATCAGCCCGATCGCGCCCAAGCAGGCGGCGGCTCACGCTAATCCAGCGCAGCCTCCTAACCGAGGATGGCGGCCGGCGGCTCCGGCGGCTGACTGAGTTCAGCCAGGGCGGAGCCGAGGACCGCTTGGGCAGCTTGGAGCCTGGCAACAAGCAGCCTGCCTGACCTCACCCCCCGGTTATCCCATGGAGGCAACGCGCATGCCGGTTGGCCGCCGACTTCTGCTCAAAACCGCCGCCGCGTCGCCGCTGCTGCGTGCCGCGGCGGCGCACGCACGCACGCCGGGCCGCTTGGTGTTCGGCATGTCCGCCTGGCCCGCCACCCTCGCGCCGTGGACCAACGCCGGCACGGTGGCGCAGAACGTCAAGCTGCTCGTCTTCCGCGGCCTGCTCGGCTACGATGCCCATGGCGACATGCAGGGTGACTTGGCCGAGCGCTGGGAGCGTGAGAACGACACCACCTGGGTGTTCCATCTTCGCCGCGCCGTGTTCCACAACGGAGCCCCCGTCACCGCCGATGACGTGCGCTACAGCATCGAGCAGATGGCGGGCGAGAAGAGCGTGGCCTATCTCAAAGGAGAAATGCAGCGCATCGCCAACATCGACACGCCGGACGCGCAAACGGTGCGGCTGACGACGAAGGAGCCTTATGTCGTCCTGCCCAACCTGTTCGCCAACTACTTCGCACCCATCGTGGCGAAAGGCTCGGTGGACGCCAACGGCCCCGGCATCGGCGCCGGCCCCTTCACCCTCGCCGGCCAGGAACGCGGCAACTACATCGAATTGGCGGCCTTCGACCGGTTCTACGGCGCCGGGCTGCCCAAGCTCAAGACCATCCGCATGGTCGCCTACGCCGACGAGAACGCGCGCGTGGCGGCACTGCGGTCCGGCGACGTGGACCTGATCGAATACGTGCCCTGGCCAGATATGGCGGCCATCCAGAGCGACCCGGCGCTGAGCCTTCAAACCACCGAAGGCCCGTTCATGTACATGTACTTCAACTGCAAATCCGGCCCGTTCGCCGACGCCCGGGTGCGCCGCGCCGCAGCCCTCGCCATCCGCCGCGACGAAATCGTCAAGGCGGCCTTCTTCGGCCGTGGCCGCGCGCTGGAAGGCCTGCCGATCAACCCCACCAGCCCGTTCTACGACGAAGCCCTGGCGCATGGCTGGGCCTACGACCCGGCGCAAGCCAAGTCGCTGATGGCAGCGGCCGGGCTGGGCGGCGGCTTCGCCTGCAAGCTGCTGGCGACCTCCACCTATGGCATGATCAAGAGCACGGCCGAGGTGCTGCAAAGCCATCTGGCGGAGATCGGCATCCAGGCCGACCTCGTGCTGCCCGACTGGGCCACGCGCATCACCCTGGGCAACCGCGGCCAGTACGACATCACCGTCAACGGCACCACCAACGACGGCAACGACCCGGATGGTATCAGCAACTTCGTCGGCACCAACTTGCCGATCAGCTATACCCGCTCATACGGCCTCTCCGTGCCTCGGATCGATGACCTGCTGGCCCAAGGCCGCCGCCTGTTCGACCAAGCCCAGCGCAAGGCGGTGTATGACCAACTGCAGCAAGTCTGCCTCGCCGAGGTGCCGCTCGCCTCGCTGTGCTGGCGGGACCAGGGCTACGCCATGGCCAAGGACGTCCGGGGCTTCACCAACATGCCCGGCGCGCTGACCTTCTACTCCGCCGGCACCCTGGAGACGACCGAGCTTGCTTAGGCGCTCCCTTCGCCGCCGCGAGTTAGGCCAGCCCTGCCGCCATTCCGTCCCGCTGCGGGTCCGCCCCGCCTTCCAGCACGCCGTCCCACAGGCTGATGCCATGCACCCCGGCAAAGGCGTAGCTCAGCGGCGAGCGCTTCACGGGGTAGCCCATCGCCTCCACCGCACGCTGCGTCGCGCGCGGGATACGGTTGCTGATGTCGATGATCTCGCTGGTGGCCACGAAGCGCGGCGCGCTGACCGCCTCCTGCATCCCCATGCCCCAATCCAGCACGTTCAGCAGCACCTGCGTCACCGCCGGGGTGATCCAGGTGCCTCCTGGCGCACCCAGCGTCAGCACCGGCGCGCCGTCGCGATAGACGATGGTGGGGCACATGGAGGCGAACCGCCGCTTGCCCGGCGCGATCGACCCGGCGCGCCCCGGCCGCGGATCGAACACGCTCATGCACCCGTTCAGGATGAATCCGGTGCCGGGCACGATCACGCCGGAGGGGATGCCCAGCGAGTGCGTGAACGAAACCACCAGCCCATCCGCGTCCACGCACGACACATGCGTGGTGTCCCGCGCGTCTCCCCGCGGCTGCAGCCGTGGCACCGCCGCCTTCTCCCCGCGCCGGATCGCGCCCGCGCACGCCTGCGCGTACTCCGGCGACAGCAGCCGCTCCAGCGGCGGCGGCACGAAGCGGGGGTCGCTGATATGCGCGTCCTTGTCCCGGGCCGCGATCTTCATCGCTTCGGCCAGCACCCGGATATACTCGGGACTGTTATGCGCCAGCGCCACCAGGTCGAACTCCGACAGGATGCGCAGCATCTCCGCCACCATTACGCCGCCGCCCGGCGGCGGATTGGTCGCCACCTCATAGCCGCGATAGCTCACGCGCACCGCCTCGCCTGCTTCGGGCGCATAGCCGGCCAGGTCGGCGGCCGACAGCAGCCCGCCGCCGCGCTCCATCTCCGCCACGATCCGGCGGGCCAGGCTGCCCCGGTACAACACTTCCGCCCCTTCCGCCGCCACCAGCCGCAGCGTGGCCGCGAGATCGGCGTTGCGGATGGTGCGGCCAACCCGCAAGTATTGGCCGTCGGCGTCCAGGTAGATGCGGCGGCCGTCCTCGCTCACCCCCAGCTTCTCGCCGTAATTCATTCGCCCATACTGCCGCTCGTCCTGGGTGAACACGGTGTAGTTGTGCGGCCGCACCAGCCATCCCGCCTCCGCCAGCTCGGCCGCCGGGCCAAACAGGCGCGCCCAGGCCATGCGCCCCATGGCGGCATGCGCCTGCGCAATCACGGCCAGGAAGCCCGGCACCGTCACCGCCTGGTGGCCGCATTCGTTGACGAAATCCTGCAGGATGAAGCCGAAGCCATCCCGCGTCTCGCCCAGCACGCGATCGGCCCACATGGCGGGGGTGCAGGCCGCCGGGCAGCCGCCTTGCCCATCCAGCAGCAGGCTGCGCCCCGTGCGGGTATCGTGCACATGCAGCACGCCGTAGCCGCCCAGCCCGCACATCAACGGGTCCACCACGCCCTGCGCCAGCGCCGCCGCAATCGCCGCGTCCAGCGCGTTGCCGCCCCCTTGCAGCACCTGCAGCCCGATCTCCGCCGCCTCGGGCTGCGCCGCCGCAATCATGGCGCGATAAGCCGGCATCCGGCGCACGGGACGAGTCATCGAAGTCTCCAAACCAAGACGCTAAACCAATACGGCGCCACCCTGCCGGAAAAGCCACCCGGCGCAAGACCCAGCCATCGGGATCAAAGGACCAAACCATGACGCGACTTAGGAGTTTCCTGGGGCTGTTCCTGGCGCTGGCAGCCCTGTCCGCGCTCCGCCATCCAGCCCACGCGCAAACCGACGCCATCACCTTCGGCGTGCGCGCTCCCGTGCTGACGCTCGACCCGGCGCTCTCCGGCCTCGGCACCATGCATGGCTACTACGACAACATCTACAGCAACCTCGTCTCGCTCGACGCCCAATCCCACATCGTCCCCGACCTGGCCGAAAGCTGGCGCCAGATCGACGACCTCACCATCGAGTTCAAGCTGCGCGCCGGCGTGAAATGCCACGACGGCTCCACGCTGGACGCCGCCTCCGTCAAAGCCAGTTTCGACCGTCTGCCCAACGTGCCCAATAGCGACGGGCTGACCGCGGGCAAGCTGCGCCCCATCACCCAATTGCAGGTCATCGACCCGCTGACCATCCGCATGGTCACCGCCAAGCCTTACCCCGCCCTGCTCGGCAACTTGCCGGACTTCCACATCGTCTGCGCCAGCGCCCCCGCCGGCGTCACCACCGCGGATTTCGACGCGGGCCACGGCGAATACGGCTCCGGGCCCTTCACCGTTGCCCGCTGGCAGCGTGGCCAGGCGCTCGAGCTACAGCGGTTTGACGGCTACTACGGCCCCAAACCCGCCTACGCCCACGTCACCCTGCGCGAAATCCCGAACGACGCCTCCCGCATCGCCTCGCTGGAAGCGGGAGACGTCCAGGTGGCCGACTACATTCCGCCGCTCGACGTGAAGCGGCTGCAGTCCGACCCGCCCATCAGCATCAGCCAGGCCCCCTCCAACCGCACCGTATTCCTGGGCTTCGACGAGCTGCGCGACCAAACCCCGTCCGCGCTCGACAACACCGGCGCCCCGCTGCCGAAGAACCCGCTGCAGGACGAGCGCGTCCGCCACGCCATGGCTATGGGCATCTCGCAGGAGGTGATCATCCGCCGGGTCATGGAGGGCTTGGCCGAAATCGCCACGGAGGGCGTGGCCCCGCATATCGACGGCGCCGACCTCGCCCTCAAGCCGATCGCCTACCAGCCCGAAGCCGCCAAGAAGCTGCTGGCCGATGCCGGCTATCCCCAGGGCTTCCGCATCACCCTGAACTGCCCCAACGACCGCTACGTGAACGACGCCGCCATCTGCCAAACGGTCGGCATCCTGCTCGCCCGCATCGGCATCACCGTGGCGGTGGACGCGCAGCCCTCCAACGTGTTCTTCCCCCGCCTGCTGCACCGCGACTACTCGTTCTACCTGCTGGCCTGGGGCAGCAATGGCGGCGACGCCAGCTCCTTCTTGCGCGACGTGATGGAAACGCGGGACCCGGCGAAGGGCACCGGCTCCTGGAACGCCGGCGTTTCCATGCCGGACGTGGACGCCAGCATTGATGCCGCCAGCCGGACGATGGACCCGGCCAAACGCACCGCGCTGATGGCCGCCGCCATGGGCACCCTGATCGACCGCCAGGCCTACATCCCGCTGCACACCCAATTGGTCATCGCCGCCACCCGCAAACCCGTCACCTATGTCAGCCAGTCAGGCGAGCTGACCCTGGCCGCCGCCGCCGGCCGCTAGACCATGACCGGTTCGCTTCGGGTCACCGGCCATGGTCTAGCCGTTGTTCGGGCGGCTGATTCACGGTTCAGGTCGATCCGACCTGACCCGATCAGGCGCTAGACCGTGGAAACCGTGTTGCTGCGCCGGCTGGGCGGCGGCCTGCTGGTCCTGCTCGCCCTGTCGGTGGTCGCCTTCGTCGGCATCTACGCCGTGGGCGACCCGACCGCCGTGCTGCTCGACCCGCAATCCACCCCGGCCGACGTCGCCCGGTTCCGCGCTGCCTTGGGGCTCAACTTGCCCCTGTGGCGCCAGTACCTGCTCTTCGTCGCCCACCTGGCGCAGGGCGACTGGGGCCTGTCCTTCGTTTACCACGAAAACGCCATGCGGGTGGTCCTGGACCGCCTTCCTGCCACGCTCGAACTCGCCACCACCGCCACCCTGCTCGCCGTGCTGGTAGGCGTTCCGCTGGGCGTGCTGGCCGGCGCCACCGCGCCCTCCCGGCTCGACCGCCTGCTGATGACCGGGTCCATCCTGGGCTTCAGCCTGCCCACGTTCTGGGTGGGGCTGATGCTGATCGTGCTGTTCGCCGTCAACCTCGGCTGGCTGCCAGCCTCCGGCCGCGGCCCGACGGTGTTCGGCCTCTCCGTGCTCACGCGCGAGGGGCTGGCGCACCTCGCCCTGCCCGCGCTCAACCTGTCGCTGTTCCCCATGGCGTTGGTGCTGCGCCTGGCCCGCTCCGGCGTGCGCGAGGCGATGCGGCAGGACTTCGTGCGCTACGCCCGTGCCAAGGGCCTGGCGCCGCACCGCATCCTGTTCGTCCATGTGCTGAAGCGCGTCGCCATCCCCATCGTCACCGTCTCCGGCCTGCAATTGGGCAACCTCATCGCCTTCTCCGTGGTGACGGAAAGCGTGTTCGCCTGGCCTGGCACCGGCAAGCTCATCATCGACAGCATCAACCAGTTGGACCGCCCGGTCGTGGTGGCCTATCTCATGGTGGTGGCCGCACTGTTCGTGCTGATCAACCTGGTGGTGGACCTCGGCGCCGCGGCACTCGACCCGCGCGCCCGTCTGCGCCCGGCATGAGCGCCGCCGCCACCACGACCTCCCTGGCTGCCTTCGCCCGCAGCTATGGCCGCGCCCGGCTTGCCGCTGGGGCGGCCGCCGTGCTGGTGCTGATCATGGCCGCCGCCATC
>CAXTNN010000057.1:0-16122 GCA_964245545.1 uncultured Acetobacteraceae bacterium
GACCACGGTGCTGCTCAATAACGCTGCCTACGCGATCCTGCGGATGGAACTGGCCCGTACCGCGGCCGGCGCGGCGGGCGAGCGCGCGGCCCGGATGCTCGACCTGTCCGGCCCGACCCCGGACTTCACCGAGATCAGCACCGGGCCGGCCGGCTGGCGCATGGTGGCCGACCCGGCTGGCGCCCCCGCTGTCACCGATTGGCGGCTGCGCGGCGAAGCGGGCGGCGTGGCCTGGCTGGAGCTGCACCCCCGCACCGGGCGCACCCACCAGGTTCGCGCCCATTGCGCCTCCCTCGGCTGCCCGGTGCTGGGCGATGGTGTGTATGGCGGGGGCGCTGGCCCGCTGCACCTGCTGGCCCGTGCCATCCACTTGCCGGTACAGCCGCCGCTGGCTGCCACCGCCCCCATCCCGCCCCACATGGTAAAGCGCATGGCGGAGTTGGACGCCGGGGATTAGGCGGCGGTCGCGGTGCCTTGGAGTTGCGCCAGTTCAAGCCCGTTCAACACGTCCGCCCCTGTATCCGCGCCGTGCCGCAAGTCCCCACCGGCGGTTTGATGAATGCCGTAAGCGGCCAGTTGCGCCGGTGACCAGCCACTGGCAACCGCGGCCGGCGCCGGGTGGGCCGGCGCAGGCGCGGATGGTGCCGCAGCAGAGGACGCTGCCGCCGGAGCGGAGGCTGCCGCCGCCTGGGCCGCCGCCGCCCGGTCCGGGCTGATGCCAAGCTCCGCCAAGATCCCGTCGCCAATCTTCTCTGGATCGATCCCGAGCAAGTGCTCCAGCGCGGTGGTGGCCACATTGATCCCGATCCCGACCGGGCCGCCGGTCAGCCCGCTCACCACCAGCGACCCGGCGAAGCGGGCGGTTTCAGGAATGGTGTCGCCGGTAACAGCCCGGTAGATTGTGCCGACCACAGGCACATACTGCAGCGGGTTGAGCTCCGACAGGAAATGGTCGAAAAACCCGGGTGCCGCAGCCGCCGCCACTGCCGGCTTTGCCGGGGGCGCGTTGGCGGTAATGATGAGGCTGTTGTCGTTCATCGGGGCTCTCCGTTCGCAAGAGCGACTGCAAGCCCGATGCCACGCCTGTGATCAGCTCTTTTGGAATGTTGCGATGGCGTCTAGGCTTCGGCCGTCATGTCCACCAGGAGGAAGCACCCAAATGAAGGCCGCCATCACCCTGCGCACCGCCCTGCTCGGCAGTGCCATTCTCGCCGCCGCACCCGCTGCCGCCAACACCTGCCAAGCTGGCGGCCTGATGTGCGCTACCACCATGCCAGTGGGCGGCTACTGCGAGTGCACCGCACACCACGACACTGAAAGCGGCACCGTCGTCCCCACGCCATTCCGCGGCCACAAGGTCGACGCCACCGCCGGCGGCTGCGGCGCCGAGCCGAACGCGCCGGGCTGCCGGTGACAGTGCGATGCGATTATGGCAAGCGCAACGAACAGGCGCTCCCCAGTTAGTCGGAGAACGGTTCCAAGAACCAGTCATATGCGTCGATGTTGATAGAGGTATGGAGGCGTTCTCCAACCTTCCGAGCTGCAGCGTGATCAAGCGGATAGCTGCCAACGACGTCGGCGTCTTGCGGCGAGAGGCGAGCTAGCGCGCAAATAGCAGGCAAATCGTCAGGTGGCACAATGTGCTCAAATGACAGAAGGTCCGTCCGTTTATCATACCCCGTCAATGCCAATATATTGAGCTATCTTTGAACCAAGTCCCGGAGGACCCGCTAAGTCACTAAAATACTGGTGCCCCGTACGGGATTCGAACCCGTGTTACAGCCTTGAAAGGGCGGGACAAACGTCCAAAGACGTCTAATAGCATCCACTTAAGGCATTGATCCGGCTTCTTTCTGTGCAGCCGTGTTTATCCTTGTTCAAGCCCGTCCAACACCGTATATTAGACGAACGTTGGACGGGAGGGTTACCGCCGTGCCCAGAACAGTGCGTGACGCGAACCTTGGCAGCCGGGCCGGACGGACGCAGTTGAAGGTCTCCGACAAGCCCTATTACCGGGCGATCGATGAGGGGCTGCACCTCGGCTATCGGCGAAACAAGGTCGGCGGCAAGTGGGTGATGCGCTGGTACGTCGGCGGCCAGACCTACAAGGTCGAGACGATCGCGACGGCCGACGACAAGATCGATGCTGACGGCGCCGAAGTCCTGTCCTTCTCTCAGGCGCAAACCCTCGCCCGCAACCGGTTCGTGGAAACCCGCCGGGTCGCGGCCGGGCTGCCCGCCAAGGGCGGCGCCTACACGGTGGCGGTCTGCCTTGAGGAGTATCTGACCTGGCTGGAGCAAAACCGGAAGTCTGCCCGTGACGCTCGGGTGCGCGGCGAGGCCATGATCCTGCCGCTGCTCGGAGACGTGGAGTGTGCCAAGCTCACCACGAAGCAGCTCCGTGACTGGCGGGACAGCGTGGCCAGCACGCCCGCCCGGCTACGGACCAAGAAAGGCCAGCCGCAGAAGTTTAGGACAGCCGAGCCGGCGGATCCGGAGGAAGCGCAGCGCAAGCGCCGGGCCACGGTGAATCGGGTTCTCACCACATTGAAAGCAGCCCTGAACCACGCTTGGCGGGAGCAGAAGATACCGTCAGACCAAGCTTGGCGGGCGCTGTCTCCGTTTGCTGAGGCTGACTCCGCGCGCATCCAGTATCTATCGGTGGCGGAAGCCAAGCGCCTCATAAACGCGGCCGAGCCGGTGTTTAGGAGGATGGTCCAGGCGGCGCTCCTCACCGGCTGCCGCTATTCCGAACTGGCCGCCTTCAATGTCGGGGACTACCACCCTGACAGTGGGACGCTGCAGGTCCGCCGCAGCAAGGGCGGCAAGGCCCGCCACGTGGTGCTGACGGAGGAAGGACAGGCGTTCTTCGCCGGGCTTTGCGCCGGCCGAGCTGCCAAGGACGTGCTCATCGCCAAGGCCGGCGGAACCCGATGGAGCACGTCACAGCAGGCCCGGCCCATGAGCGATGCCAGCACGGCGGCCCGGCTGGACCCGCCGGCCACGTTCCACACGCTACGGCACACCTATGCCAGCCTAGCCATCATGAACGCAGCGCCGTTGATGGTGGTGGCGCGGAACCTCGGCCATGCCGACACGCGCATGGTCGAGAAGCATTATGGGCACCTCTCCGCCTCCTACGTGGCCGACGCGATCCGGGCTGCGGTGCCGAATTACGGGATCATGCCGGATAGCAAGGTGGCGGTGATCGGCGGTGCGGCGTGACGGGCTATGACCATCCGATTGCGCTCGGCCGTTGGGTTGCCCTGAAGGAAGAGGCCTTTTGGGTGCCCATGGCAGGAATTGTGGCCCGGATCGTCGGAAGCCTCGGCCTGAAGCCAGAGCTTGCAGGCGAGCTGATTTCCACCGGCATGGAGTGCGGTCAAATAGGCCACAAGCCTGCTTCTGGTGACGATTGGATCGTGGCCCCGCGCGGGGCAGAGTTAATGAGAATGGCGGGTTTCAACTACAAAACCATGCTCGACTGGCAAGCGGGCTGCCTCCAGTGGCCTGGCGGCAGTCCCGTAGCAGTGCTTATCTTCTGGCCAGATGTTGAACGCGCGGCCGAAGAACGCGGGACGTCCACCGAAATCATAGAGCACGAGCAAACGCCGATGCTACTTGCCGCGTCGCGCGGTAGACCGCCCAGAAAAAGGACGGCGATCGAAGCCGATATGCGAAAGGCCATCGACGACGGCGTAATCACCCGCTCTCAGTTAGGCGGGCTAGATCAAGAAAGCCTCGCGGCGATGTTCTCGACCAGCCGCAAAACAGCAGTTCCTGCACGAAAAAACGTGCTCCAAATTGTTCCAAATGGGCCGGGTGATTTAAGGACAACTCGCAATTAGGATCGGCAAAAGCGGTTACGGCAACCTGTCTCCGTCCACCCAAGACGGAGCTAGACACCATGGCACAGCCCACAGCCCCTGAGACCGCCGCAACCACCGTTGACGAGTTCTGCCAGGCGCATCGCATCAGCCGCGCCAGCTTCTACAACTACCTGAAGGCCGGCCAAGGCCCTGCCATTATGAAGGTTGGTGGCCGTACGCTGGTCAGCAAAGAGGCGGCTGACGAGTGGCGCCGCCGCATGGAACGGCAGACCGCACAGATCGCCGCCTAACGAAAACTCCCGCAACGCGGCGGCGTGCGGGAGTCAGTTCGGGCTTGGTCTACACTGTCGGCGGCACCGCATAGATAGACCGGCCGGGCTGATTTCGCAAGCGCCTCCGCGTCCAATCAAAGGACGCGCCTATGCCCGCCACACCCAACTCAAGAGCCTCCCGCCAGCGCGAAGCTTCAGATGCCACGGCCGAGCATCGCGCCATCCTAGCCCGGCGGCTCGACATGCTTGCCGGCTGCGAGCTGCAACATGGTCACCATGTCGCGGCTGAACGGCTGGCTCAGCAAGCCGCCGAGCTGCGAGGGATCGCACGATGAACCGGCAGCAGCGCCGGCAAGCCGCCCGCCCAACTCCGGACGGCTTCTACCCAAGCATGGCGGAGGTGCATCACGGCTTGCGGCGGCTTCACCGCGAGGCTGGGGGTGCCACGGTGCTGCACTTGGTGCGCCCGCAGGAATACACCCGGGCGCTGCCTGCGGCTCTCGCCGGAGACCGCGAGGCGGCCGCCGTACTCGATGTTGTTCATCAGCTATTAGAACGAATGCGTAGCGCTCCGCCCGATGATCCCATGCAGTGCTGTGCCTGCCGGACGGCGTTGCACGCAGCGGATTTCTCCTTGGCAATTCTGCTGCCGCTGCGCGACGACCCGACCTGCGCCATGGGGATTGGGATTTGCGAGAGATGCGGGCCAGACCTCGCCGCGGTCAGGGGTAAGGCTACAGACAGCTTCCGCGAGATATGGCCCGAACTGCGGACCATTGAGCTGACGCACACGGAAGGCGGGCGGGCATGACTGCCTACGAATGGCGCGGCGCCGGCCAAGTCCTGTCGGCGGCGGATTCGGAGCGCACGCGCAAGCGCATTGACGGGTTTTGGTTCCATTGCGATCCAATCGCCGGCACCCCGGCCGCGGCCTATCTGACACGGCGCGGCCTGGGCTGGCTCGTCCGGCATGGTGACGTTCGCTTCCGGCCTGAGTGCCCCCATCCAAGCGGCGCCCGCCTGCCGGCAATGGTGTGGCGGGTATGGGACGGCCGCGGCAACCCGTGCGGTGTTCACCGCACCTTCCTGACCACAGACGGCCACAAAGCGCCCGTAGACCCGCCGAAAGCCACTTGGGGCAGCTTTGCCGGCGGCGCGATCCGCATCCATCCAGCGTGCCCGGCGATGGTGGTGGCCGAGGGTCTCGAGACCACGGCCTCGGCCGCGACGATCTTGGAACTACCGGGGTGGGCGGCGATCGCGTGCGGCAATCTGAGGGCGCGCATGGTCCTGCCGGACGCGGTGCGCTCCGTCACGATTGCGGCCGACAACGATCCGCCGGGTTTGCGGGCGGCTCGGCTTGCGGCTGCCCGGTGGCGAAGGGAGGGACGCACAGTTCGCCTCGCCATACCGGATGGACGCGGGCAGGATTTCAATGACGTGCTGCTGGAGCGCACGAATGCCTGACGGTGAAGGCTTCACGATCGAAGATGAGACGAACTTCCGACCGCCCGAGTTTTCAGATGACGGCTTGGCGTTGGCGTTCTCCGCGCGCTACGCCGGGCAGCTTTTGTATGTTCCCGCCTGGTCGAAATGGCTGCGATGGGATGGCATCCGTTGGGCGCCGGACGACACCTTGCACGTTTTTGACCTGGCCCGGGTCCACTGCCGGGAGATGGCCGCACATGCAATGGATGCGCACCCCAAGCGGGGCGATAGCATGGCGGACGCCATTACCAGCGCCGGAACGATTGCAGCGGTAGAGCGGCTTGCCAGATCAGACCCTCGGCACGCACGGCGAGCGGAGGATTTCGATGCTGACCTATGGGCACTGAACACCGCTGATGGCGTGCTGTGCCTCCGCACGGGCAAGCTGCGGCCGCACAGCAAAGCCGATTTGCACACGAAGGTTGCGGGTGCCGCACCTCGTGGTGAGTGCCCGCGCTGGCTGCTTTTCCTGGCTGAGATCACCCAAGGGGACGATGATCTGGTCGCCTACTTTCAGCGGCTAATCGGGTACACGTTGTTGGGCGAGATATCGGAGCACGCTTTCGCTTTCCTGTTGGGACCAGGCAAAAACGGCAAGTCCGTCTTGCTCAGCACGGTAGCCGCAATGATGGGCGACTATGCCGTTACAGCCATGGCGGACGTGTTCACGGTCGGCCGCAACGATCAGCACCCCACCCACCTCGCCAGCCTACGCGGCGCACGGATGGTGATCGTGTCCGAGACTGAAGCCGGGGCGCCTTGGGCGGAAAGCCGGTTGAAGGCGCTCACGGCCGGGGACCGGATTGCGGCCCGGGTCATGCGCGGTGACCCGTTCGAGTTCGTCCCTGCGTTCACGCTGTGGGTCGCCGGCAATCACCGGCCAGTTCTCCGCAACCCGGATGCAGCGATGCGCCGCCGAATGCACCTGATCCCCTTGACGTTTGTTCCTCCGAAACCCGATCTTGACCTTGATAAGGCGCTGCTGGCTGAGTTGCCCGGCATCATGGCTTGGGCTGTGGAGGGCTGTCTGATCTGGCAAGCGCAGCGACTAAGCCCCCCAACGATCATCACCAGCGCGACAGACGACTACTTCGAGGAGCAGGACAACCTGACGTCTTGGTTTTCCGAACGCTGCGAACGCAAGCCCATGGCCGAGGCTCCAAGCCGCGCCCTCTTCGCCGACTGGAAGTCGTGGAGCATTGAGCGCGGCGAGGAAGCTGGAACGGAAAAGAAGTTCTCCGAAAACCTGCAACGTTTGGCGACGAAGAAGAAGACGAACACGGGCAAAGTGTTTCTCGGCGTGCGCCTGCGACCAAACGAAAGCGGTGTGTGGTGACGGGTTGTGACGGGTTGCCCAACATACCCGTCATGTGCGCGCGCGCGTACGCGCGGACGTGTGAAATGTAGAACCCGTCACAACCCGTCACTTCGCGCGCCGACGAACTTACAACAGCATCAATCGAATGCTTCCAAGCGCCCGCGCACGAGTGCGCCAGTATGTAGCATCCGCGCGTTTACCGTGGCTTCAGCACACGAGGGCGGGAGCTATCACGTAAAACGTGACCGGAGCGCGCAGAAGCCGTAGTCGTCGCCGTTAGACGAATGTAGCCGCTCCTACACGGCGATAAACCCGGCAAGACATTCCTGCCTATGTCTTTGTTTGGTCTCAATGTTCTTGCGTCGGCAAACCAGCTTCGTCCAATATCCGGCCCATAACCGCTGCATATGGAGCCTGCATCCTGGCTGCTGTCTCACCTTATTGCCGCCCAGCTACGCTGGCGAAGCTAGACGGACGCACCCGGGAAAGCCGGCTAATGCGCGAAGTGCGATCGGAGCTGACTGCGCATGTCGGAGGTGCGCCAAGCGCCACACAGCGAGTGCTGATCGAACGAGCGGTCCAACTGACGCTTCGGCTTGCCATCATGGACACGAAGTTCGGGGAGACTGGCGTGCAGACCGAGCATGACAGCCGGACGTATCTCGCGTGGAGCGGCAGCTTGTCCCGCGCAATGCGTGATCTGGGGCTGAAAGGCGCCGCGTCGCGTCCGAAGTCGCTGGCCGAGCACATCGCCGGGCATCCCGCGTGAACATCTTGGACGCCCTCGACGACCGCGACCTGTTCGCACCCCACTTCCGGGGTGACACCTGGCAGGCTTGGCGCGCGTTCCTGGCCGCCCTGTTTGGCCTATCGATGGATGATGCCGCGCTGGAGCTGTATCGCCGCCACACGGGGCGCCAGGAGCCTCCTGCAGCGCCCTTCAAGGAGGCCGCGCTGGTCATCGGCCGGCGCGGCGGCAAGTCTCGCGTGCTGGCCCTGATAGCGGTGTTCCTGGCCACATTCCGCGACTACACGCCCCATCTTGCGCCGGGTGAGGTGGCGACCGTGGCCGTTATCGCCGCCGATCGGCGGCAAGCGCGCTCCATCTTCCGTTTCGCGCTGGGCTTGCTGCGGGCGGTGGACATGCTCGCAGGCATGGTCGAGGACGAGACGGCAGAGACAATCACGCTGAACAACCGGGTGGTGGTCGAAATCCACACCGCTTCGTTCCGGGTCACCCGCGGCTACACGTTTGCGGCGGTGCTGGCAGACGAAACCGCATTCTGGCGCAGCGATGACAGCGCAAATCCGGATGTGGAGATATTCGCCGCCCTCCGCCCTGGGCTGGCCACGCTGCCAGGCGCGATGCTGCTGAACGCTTCCAGCCCCTATCGCAAGCGTGGCGTGCTCTGGCAGGCCTACAGCAAGCACTACGGCCAAGATGCGGCCCGGGTGCTGGTTTGGAAGGCGAGCACGCTGGAGATGAACCCGGGCCTAGACCCTGCCATCGTAGCTGAGGCGTACGAGGATGATCCCGACGCGGCTGCTGCAGAATATGGCGGCGAGTTCCGGAACGATCTCTCCGACTTCGTGCCGCGGGCGGTGGTGGACGCCGCCACCATGCCGGGCCGCTATGAGGTGGCGCCTATTTCGGGTCTGTCCTACGTCGCGTTCGTGGACCCATCCGGCGGAACGGGTTCGGACAGCATGACGCTGGCCGTGGCGCACCGGGACGGCGACCGGGCGATCCTGGATGCCATCCGCGAGGTTCGGCCGCCGTTCAGCCCTGAGACCGTGACGGAGGATTTCGCCACGTTGCTGAAGTCCTACCGAGTGCGTCGCGTCACGGGGGACCGCTATGCGGGTGAGTGGCCGCGGGAACGGTTTCGCACCCACGGGATCCAGTATGACCTTTCGGAGCAGCCGAAGAGCGATATCTACCGCGACTTCCTGCCGGTGTTGAACAGCGGCCGGGCCGAGCTGCTGAGCGTGCCGCGGCTGGCGTCGCAATTGGTCGGTTTGGAGCGTCGCACGGCGCGCAGCGGGCGGGACAGCATCGACCACGCGCCGGGTGGGCATGACGACGTGGCCAACGTGGCGGCGGGCGCGCTGTTGCTGGCGGCGGCAGGCGGCCAGACCCAACCCGTACGCTTCCTGTCCCCAACGGAGTCCCGCCGCCGCTACGGCTGGACCTTGGCCCGTTGACGATCACCCCAACCCTGACCAGCGGCAGCAGCACGACGCTGGGATCAGGGCCAGGGAGGGGCCGGCGCGATTATCCGCGCCGCCTCCCGACCTCTTGCACCGTAGGAGCAGCCCAATGACCGACCGAGAGACCGCCGCCACGCAAGCGGGCCTGAAAGACCTGGCCCTGCTGAAGCTGCACCCCAATGACGCGCCGATTGCCACCGTGATGGCGGACCTGCGCGCGCGGTTTGGCAGCCATCCCGCCGCGTTCGCGAGGCCGGACGTGCGGGACATGACCCGAGCCGACTATCGAGCCGCCCGGGCTGGCTACCTGAGTGATGTGGCGCAAGCCCAACGCCAAGCGGCGGACGCGGCCGAGCAGGCGCGCATTGCTGCGCGGTATTCACGATGAAGCGCAGCACCGGGGCGCCCGCGGCGGCGATGCCGGCCGGGGCGCCCCCTAAGCCCCCGACCGATCTGCATGCACTGCGCAACCGGGCGCTGGCCGCCTTCCAGGCTGCGCGCGGGCGAGCCTCGGTGCCGGAGGCGGGCGATGCTTGGCAGGTGCTGGACGCCCGATATGTGCAGCTCCAGCAGGTGCTCAAGGCGTCATGGGCCACCAGCGCGGGCGCCAACCCGAACAGCGCGGCGGACAAGGCGGCGCTTGCTGGCGAGGAGCGCGCCCTGGTCGAGGCAATCGAGTATTTCGAGAGCTACCAGCCGCCGAAGGCGCCGAAGTCCAGCGGGATGCCGGGGCAGGTGTTTGCGCACCATGCGGCGGCCGGCGGGGAGCACTGGCTGGAAAAGCGTGACCGGCTGGAGCGGGAGCAGGTAGCGCGGGGTGAGGCGGCATGAACACGCCTGTCACCTTCACGCCGGCCGGCAGTGTGACGGTTCAGACGCCGTGCTCGCCCAGCGCCAGCAGCTACGCCATGCCGGCGGTCGACGCCAACAACGTTGACCTCCAGGTGGTGGCGGACGCAGGCACCACAGCATGCGTGGCGTTCGGACCCGGCGCAGTTGCCGGTCTCGATGCGTCCGGCAGCGTGGTGGTGAAGCCTGGCCAGGCGGCGCTGCTGACGGCGCAAGCGGCGTTGCTGGCGAGGGGTGGGAACGCCTTGGCGAACGTCAACCTGCCCGGCGGCCGCTACACCGCGGCAACGTTCACGCCGCTCATTGCGGGCGCTGCGGCGGCGGCGACCGTGTGCAGCGTGGTGACGGTGCCGGCCGGCGGCTCGGTCACGATCACTCGCGGCACCGCCGCCGCCAGCACTCAGTTTTAGGAACAGACGACATGAGCGACACAGCCCCCAAACCGCCGGCCGGCATTCCTGCGCTTCCGGGAGCCGTCACCGTCACCGATGAGCTCGGCCGCCTGCTGGAAGTCAAGAGCCTAGATTTGCTTGATGAAATGGACCTGATCGAAGCCGCCGGTGTTCCGATGCCACCCGACCGCTGGGTGATGATAGCCACATTTGCGGCTTGCGTCCGCACCATCGACGGCATGCCGCGTCCGCTTCCCAAGAACCGCGCAGGTATCCGCGACCAGGTGAGGCGCGTTGGTCCGGCCGGCCTCCGCGCCGCGATCAAGGCCCTTGCACCCGAGGACGTTCCCGACGGTGCCGCAGAGGCAATCGAGGGCGAACCGTTGGCCGTGGCAAAAAATTAAGCGGGCACGTCGGCCTTCGCGAGCTGGTCCGCTTGGTGAAGATCGGCGTGCCTTGGAGCGAGGCTGTCAACATGTCGCGTGACCGTCGTCTTGCCATCATTGTCGCTGCGGGCGAGATCGAAGGCGCCGAGTTCGATTGGAGCCTCCTGCGCTGGAAGGAGCCCGCACGATGAAATCTCTGACGCTGGACGGATTTGCCAAGCTGCTGCGCACGCTGCCCCGATCGGTGGCCGTTGCCGAGCGGGTCGGCTTGGAGCGTGGTGCGGTGCTGATCCAGGAGGAGGCAAAAGACCTGATCGGCCAGGAGTATGCGGGATGGCCTGCGCTTGCAGCGAGCACGGTCGCTCTCAAGGAAGCACGTGGGCAAACCGACCGCATTTCTGCGACTGACCCGCTGTTCGCCACCGGGGAGCTGCGCGCCACGATCAGCCATACCATCGAGGGGCGCACGGCCATCATCGGCACGCCGGATCAAGTCGGCGTCTACATGGAGCGCGGCACCAGCCGTGTGCCGCCGCGGCCGTTCCTCGCGCCGGCTGCCTATCGAAAGGGCGAGGCTGCGGCCAACGCCATCGGGCACGCGGTGGGCTTGGCGTTGGCCGGCAAGCCGCCGCGGTCGGTCTAGCGGTGCAGCAGCGCCGTGACGATCGCCATCACCGGGATGGACGCGAACGCGGCCAGGCTTCCGAGCATGGCCAGAACTGCCAGGCATGCCACCTTCGCGCCAAAGCTGGCCTCCCGCCAAGTAGGCTCGCGGCCATGGCTGTAACCAGAGTGCCGGGCGATCAGCCAGGCGGAGCGGACTAGGGCCATGTTGGAAACCTATGCGGTCGGCGTGAAGCTCGAGATGGCGAGCAACGTGTCAGGCGTGCTCGACAATCTGATACGAGACGTTGAGCGGTTCAATACGCTGGTGAAGGAGTCCGGCACTGCGCTGGGCAAGATGGCTACCAGCTTGCGCGAGCTGGGCGGTGGAAGCTCCGCCATTCCCGGTATCGAGAAGATGGCCGAGGCCATGAAGGCCACGGAGACGGCTGCCGCCGGGCTCAATAAGTCGCTCAAGGAAAACGCTGAGTATGCCTCCGAGGCTGCCCGGTCCATGCAAGCCAGTGCCAAGGCCATGGAGCAAGCCAACCGAGCTGGCCGCGGCGGTGGAGGCAGCAGCAGCAGCCACGGGAAGCGGTTCAGCGAGCACAACATAATGATGGCCGGTATGGGGGCCGGCATCGTGGGCGGGGCGCTGGTGGCTGGGGTGCGCTACTCCATGACGCCCGCCATCGACGTGGCCCGTTCCCGTGACGTGCTGGCTTCAGACATGCGCCTCACCCCGGACCAAGTGGACGCGGCGCTCGCCCGGTCACGGGAGACCACCAAGCTCGCCCCTGGCACCACCATCGGCGAGAACATGGCCGCCGTCGTGGACCTGAAGAACGTCTTCGGCTCACTAGACGAGTCGCTGAAGATGCTGCCCGAGTTCGCCCGCATGAGCAGCCTGTTTTCGGTGCTTGATCGAAAGAACGGCGGCAGCGGCGATCAGGCTTTCGCCGCTGCGAAAGCGATGGAAATCCTGGGAGAAATGATCACTGAGCACGTCGGGCCAGATGGCAAAACGGTGCGCGGAATGGACCCGGAAAAGGGCATGGCGCACCTGAACATGATGGAGCAGGTGGCGGTCGCGACCAACATGCGCGTGGCGCCATCCGACTACCTCGGCTTGGCCAAGCAGGCCCGTGTTGCGGGCATGAACCTGTCTGACGAGTTCACGTTTCAGAAGCTGCCGGCCATGATGCAGGTGATGGGCGGCAGCCGGGCGGGCACGGCGCTGATGTCGATGGCGCAAGTGTTCGAGGGCGGCAAGATGACCGACAAGAGCTATTACGCTCTGGAGGATATCGGCCTCGCTTCGAAATCCGGTGCGAAGATGGGAGTCGACCCGCACACCGGCAAGCGCCGGATGATAATCGACTCTGGCGGCATCTATGACTTGGACTTGCTGCGGCATGATCCGCTGGCTTGGATGCAGAAGGCATCCGAGCGGATGGACGCCAAGGGCATCCACGGCAGCGAGGCGCAGATCACCGCGCTGATGAAGGCCAGCCAACGCACCACGATTGCCGGGTTTCTAGCCGACCTGCTGAAGGACATGCCGGCCATCCTGAAGGAACAGCAGAACATTCAGAACACCCGGCCGGACATGGCCCAGCATATGGCGGCTGTGGACCCGGCGGCTAAGGTGCAACAATTCGAAGCCGCGTTGACGAACCTTGCCACTGAGCTGGGCAGCGCCGGCATGGGCGACGCCATGAAGGTGCTGGACGCTGCCACGGCCGGGCTGAACAAGCTTGGCGAGTGGGCGCATAACAACCCGAACCTTGGCCGGATTGCGTTTGACGCGGGAGCCGGCTTAGGGGCAGTAGCGACTGGGTTGGGCGCCCTGTCCACGGCCATCCTGGTGTTCGGCCCCGCGCTGCGGCTGTTGGGCTTGGGCGGCGGAGCTACGGCAGGGGTAAGCGCCGGGCGGGCTGTGGCGGGTGCCGTAGCAGGCAGTGCGGGAGTGGGCATCCCGCTGGCCGTGGCAGGGGTTGCCGCGGCGGCAATCTACGACGCCGCGACCGATCCTCATTATGGCGAAAAGGCGAAGGCGCGCGACCTTGCCGCCGGCCGAGCGTCGGCAGAGGCAGCGAAAGCGGCGCCGCAGTCATCCACGTTCGTCCCGGCCGATGGCTACGGGGTGGATGGCCGCCCGATCACGCTGCAGGGCGACATAGTTCTCGATAAGGACAGAGTCGGGAAATTCGTTGCAAAGAGCCTTTCTGGCCCAACTACGAAAGGCGGCACCACGGGTTTTGACATCAGAAGCGGCTATTATGGGAACATGCCAGGACAATGAGCGGCAGCGGGTGCGATTACCTTCAAACTAACACATAAAGCGAGGCTGCTGCGACATGAACGACTTGTCCAAATTCAAAATGATGATCCGTAATATCGTAGACGAGATGCTGGATCAGCAAGGCGTGTCCCGTCACGCCATCGTGTCATCGGTCGATCCCGTCAACGCGCTGGTCAAGGTGACCTACGACGAAGGCGACCCGGCGAATGGTGTGCCGCCCACGGTCTCCGGCTGGCTGCCAATCGCGCAGGCCGCTGTGGGCAATGGCTGGGGAGCGGTGTGCTTGCCAATCCCCGGCACGCAGGTGTTCGTGCACCCCGACATGGGAGACATCGCGCACGGCGTTGTCGGCGGGATGGTTCACTCCACGGCCATGCCGCCGGGCACGATCACGCCCTACAAGGCGACGGCCGCGCAGCCGCTCACGCCGGGCGAGTTTACCCTCATCCACTCGGACGGCACCTCGTTCCGCATGACCACCGGCGGCCCGCAAATCCATGGCAACCTGCTGGTGGACGGCAACATCATGGCGTCAGGCGAGATCACGGATTTGAACGGCATCCACGGGTCTCTCGACGCCCTGCGGCAGGATTACGACCAGCACCAGCATGGCGGGGTGCAGACTGGGGCCGGCTTCACCACCACCACGAACAAGCCGACGCCGTGACTGACTTGGCACTCACGAAATGATCGACCCGCACACACTCGCCCGCGCAGTGGAAGGCATGGGGCTGCCCCGCTCGGTCGGCTACGTCCCGCCCGCGCCACCACCGCCGGCACCAGCTACCCGCGAGGGCCAGCGGGAGATTGTCGCGGCCGTGCTGGCGGCTGGGATGATTGCGGCGGAAAGCAAGGCGGTGACTGCTGCGGAGGCGGTGGAGAGGTGGCGGAAAGTGATGGTCGCTTTAAACTGTTGATGTATTGGAGAGCACCTAATGCCTAATCAGGGAATGTTCTTGGCGATCAGCTCGGTGGCTTTGCTTGGTCTAGGCGGAGTTCTTCTGAAGATTACGATCCGTTTATCTCGGATGGTCAGCGCCTTGCTTGAGGCCCAGATATCTACCCGCACGATGCCGCCTGGCCAATCTGCTGGCGGGAATATGTAGATAGGTTCCCGAACTAAGTCGGTCCTCGACGGTGGGCCGAGTATGGTCGTATACGCACCACTTGCTTGAATCTGCCAATTCAGCCGGACGTGAGTTGCCCTAAGTTTGCTGGGGATCCTTTGCTGATAGCCACCCCTAGCCGTTGTTCGATCTTCTTGGGCCAGATTCGCACGCTTTGGTCGAACTACTGCAGCATTGTTTAACACTAACGTTTCGTCAAGACGATTCACAATCTTCAAGTCTATCTTGAGGAAAACACCATCGGCAGCATCGCCTTCAATCCAGTTGAGATCAACCTCGACAATAGGAAGCACTGAACGAATATCACGACGATATGCAAGTAGAGCGACTATGCCGGCAGCACCGCTTGCTATGACAGTGGCAGCGGTGGAAATCGCCGTAACCCAGTCGGTCCAGGACGGGTTAGGCATGCATTCTATACGAGACGATATAAATCCAGATTGATATATTCACTGTGCCATGCTGAGGTCAAAAGCTGACGCAGTATACTCGAGGGTCAAAACCCAAGACTGACGTCCTGTCAAGTTAGCGGCAGTTTTTGCGAGGGAACCAACTTGGTTAGCGGTCAGCTCACCGAACGAGTAATACGTCGCGCTTGGTAGCTGATAATTTCTGCCATCCGCCCCTGGAATCGTCCGCTGAAATCGGCGTGCAATCATCTGCAGATGCAAGGTGTCGTAATCAGCCGAGGTGGCCTGATGAAGTTCCACTCTCGTGATGTATCGCGCCATTCACGTGGTCTCCCGCTTTAAGCCGGACACCCGGCCCTCCCCCGTTCTCCTCGATGAATACCACACCTGCCGATTCGAGAGCGATGCGGATGGCGGCGAGGGTACGAGGGTAGGCACCTTTGCCGCGCTCTAAACGGGTAATGGTCGTCGGCGAAACCTTCGCAGCGCTGGCCAGGTCACGGATACCCAACTGCAAGGCCGCCCTTGCCATCCTGCACTGCGCTGGTGTCAGATTGTCACCCTGTGACAAGGTTGTTGACGTCATGATGAACAGTGGCACATAGTCGGCAAGTTGTCACTGTGTGACAGCGGCCGGATGGGAAGGTGGAAGCTCCCACACCCGGCCTAACCACCACCTGGAGATGACAGGCCATGGCTAAAAAGCCGTCTACCACACCCATTGCTCTGCAGGCACCCAGCACACCCGCGCCAATCGGTGCCGCCGCCGAGCACGTCATCAACGCCCTGGTCGCCGTGCCTCCACCCCCGCGGCCAACTCGCAGCAAGCCCACTGTCGTCTACCTCCGCGAGAAGGAGACCACCGAGTCCATTGTCCGGGACGTGCAGGAGCGCAGCCGGCGCCAGAGCGAGGCAATCACCGAACGGCTGC
>CAXTNN010000058.1:0-15686 GCA_964245545.1 uncultured Acetobacteraceae bacterium
ATCCTGGTCCGCCTGCGCGACGGCACCGTCACCATCCGCCCGCTCGCCGGCACCCGCCGCCGCGGCGCCACGCCCGAGGAGGATGCGGCCTTGGAGGCGGACCTGCTGGCCGACCCGAAGGAACGCGCCGAGCACCTGATGCTGCTCGACCTGGGCCGCAACGACGTCGGCCGGGTGGCCGCGATCGGCACGGTGCAAGTCACGGAAAGCTTCGCCATCGAGCGGTTCAGCCATGTCATGCATATTTCATCCAACGTGCAAGGCGGCCTGCGTGACGGCCTGGACGCCCTGGACGCGCTGGTCGGCGGCTTCCCCGCTGGCACCCTCACCGGGGCGCCGAAAATCCGCGCCATGGAGATCATTGAGGAGCTGGAACCGACCCGGCGCGGCCTCTACGGCGGCTGCATCGGTTACTTCGCCGCAGACGGCACCATGGACACCTGCATCGGCCTGCGCACCGCCGTGGTGAAGGACGGAGTGATGCACGTGCAGGCCGGCGGCGGCGTGGTGGCGGACAGCACGCCGGAAGCGGAGTTCGAAGAGAGCCGCCAGAAGGCACGGGCGCTGTTCCGGGCCGCCGAAGAAGCGGTGCGGTTCGCCGCAGTCGGCCGCTGACGTCGCCAAAGGCGGAAGCTGGAGCTGCATCCGGCGCTGTGAGGCGGCCGCAGCTCAGTTGAAGTAACGCAGCCTGAAGCTGATGGTGCCGCCGGTCGCGCTCAGAGTGAAGGCGGCGGTGGCGAAACTGGGCGGGCCAAAGCGCATCGGCGCGTCGTTGGAGAAGCCGATGCCTTCGGTGGGAAGGCCAAAGAAATTGCGGTCGATCTTCCCGTTGTCGTTCTCGTCCTGATAGGCCTGGGCAGCGTAGGTGCCCGCCGGGATGCCGGCGATGGTGACGGTCACGGAGCCCGGGGCGGCGGGCGCGCGGCCCTGATAGCGGCAGGTAGGCTGCAGGAAGCTGTCGCGGTCGCAAACCGCCACCAGGACATGGCCGGCGGCAGATCGCACGCCCGTGACGACCACTTGCAGGGTGCCGGCTTGGGCGGCGGCGGGCAGGGCGGCGGCCACCAGCAGCACCCACCAGCCTATTGCGCGGGGTATGCGCGGCCTCGCCATGTCGCCGGGCGCCCGCGCAACGCCCGGAGCAAGGCCGCCCATTGCACCACCAGCAGCGCCGCCACGCCGAACGGATGCAGCAACGCGCTCACCTCAGGCTGCCGGAACCGCGCCGCCAGCACCAGCCGCAAGCCAACCGACAGCACCAGCGCCGCCACCGCTGGCGTGCTCGGCGCGAACAGCACCAGCAGCAAAGGCAGCACGTGGCCGCCGCCAAGCAGCACCGTCCACACGCCGATGGCCCCAGGCTTGGCCATCCCCTCCGTCGCGTTTTTGCCAAGGCCCTCCCAAAGCTGTGCCGCCGACGCATACATGCGGCATTCGGCAAAGCGGGTGGCATCGAACAGCCCCGTCATCTCGCCCGCCTGGCGAAAGGCGCGGGGCAGGGTAAGGCCGTCATGCAGCGAGGCGCGGATCGCACGGTGGCCGCCGGCCTGGCGATACGCCGCCTTGCGCGCGATGAAGAGCTGGCCGCAGCCGGCGCCCAGCCCTGCGTCGGACCGGCGCTGCATCAGCGGCATCGGTAGGTAGCCGAGCAGCAGCAAGTGGATCAGCGGCAGCAAAAGCTGTTCCGACCAGGTCCGTACCACCTGATGGGGAAAGCCGCTGGCCAGTCCCACGCGGTCACGTTGCATGAACCCGGCCATGCGGGCCAGCGCATCGGGCGCCAGCCGCACATCGGCGTCCACGAACACCATCAGCTCGTGCCGCGCCGCCTCGGCCAGCGCGGCGCAGGCATGCTGCTTGCCCGACCAGCCCGGCGGCAAAACGCCCCCGCTGAGCACGCGCAGCCGAGGGTCTTCCATTTGCGCCAGCAGCTCGGCCGTTCCGTCGGTGGAGCCGTCGTCCAGCACCACCAATTCCAGCACCACGCCTTCGCTGGCCAGCACCGCGGCCGTGGCGGCGACGATGTTGGCGGCCTCATTGCGCGCCGGGATCAGCACCGATACCGGCGGCGGCGCCAAGGCCGGCTCCGGCGTGCGGTAGACCCGCAGATTCACCGCCGCCATCACCGCCGGCAGCAAGGCAAGCACCAGCGCCGCCACGCCAAGCGCGATCACAACTCCCCCTCATGGGTCGCGTCGAAGCGGCGGCCGCGGCTGGCTGAGCGCAGCCAGCGCCAGGAATCATAAAGCCCGCCCACGCCAGCCTCGCCGCGCAGCAGCGGTTTGAACAAGCCCGGGTCGCGGGTGATGGAGTCGGCGGCGAGGGCGTCCATGGTCCCGGACAGGCTTTGCTCCAAGCGCTCCGTCCATTCCGCGGCGGTGCCGTCCAGGCTGGTTTCCAGCGGCGCACCGAAGCGGAGCAGCGCCTCGGGCCGGCTCTCGTTCCAGAACGTGTATTCGATCGCCAAGGGCAGGATGGTGGCGTCCGGCACTCGGCGGGCGAGATGGGCCAGGCCAGGGCGCAGCCGGATCGGGCGGAGCCGCGGATCGGTGAACGCGCCCTCGGCGGTGATCCACAGCATGGCGCCGGGTCGTTCCAGCACCGCCAGTGCCGTGTGGAGAAAGATGGCCGCGCCGCGCTTGTCGTCGAGCGGCACGCCGAACACCCCCATGCGTTCAAGCACGCCGTATTTGCCGAGGGCTGCCTGGTCCATCGGCCCGTAGCCCGCGCGGTCGCGGAACAGCATGTCGCAGAGCAGGATGTAGATCGCCGGGTCCCACCAGGACGGATGGTTGGAGTAGACGATCAGCGGCCGGCTGGCTGGGACGCGCGGCAGCCCAGTGCGGGACACGCGCACGGCATGGAAATGCCCACTGGCGTACCAGCGCAGGTAAAACGCAAACAGCCGGAACAACGTCTCCGACCGCCGGGCCAGGATGCGCTCGGGAGCGACGCGAACGGACACGAGCCGCTATGGCACTATAGAAGGCCCTCTCCCTTCGGGAGAGGGTAGGGTGAGGGGCCGTCCCGGACGTTCGAATAATCCGAGTGCAGGCGCCGCACCCCTCATCCAACCCTCTCCCATGGGGAGAGGGCTCTGCAGAAAGGTGGGTCTCTTCCTCATGCACTCATCGGGGCGGCGTTGCTCGTCCGGTCCCGGTCCAAGCTGTCGGCGGCGATCCAGCCCGACATCAGCACCATCGGCATGCCCGGCCCGGGATGGGCTGCTCCTCCGGCCAGATATAGCCCGGCCAAGTCCCGCGAGCGGTTGCCCGGCTTAAACGCGCCGAAGAACTTGCCGTGGCTGGCCAGCCCGTAGATGGCACCGTTCAGCACCCGATAGCGCTCGTGGATGTCGGCCGGGGTGAGCGCGCGCTCGAACACGATCCGGCTTTCCAGGTCCGGCATTCCGGCGCATCGCTTCAGCTTGTCCAGGATGACCTGCCGATACTTCGGCAGCATCTCGCTCCAGTCGTGATGCGGGCGCAGGTAGGGGGTATGCACCAGCACATACAGCGCCTCGCCGCCTGGTGGGGCCACGCCGGGTTCGGTGCGAGCAGTGGCGGCAAGGTAGCAGGTCGGGTCCGGCGCGGGCTCGCCTTTGTGGTAGATCCAGTCAAACTCCTCTTCCGGATCGCGCGAGAACACGAAATCATGGTGCGACAAATGCTCGTACGCCCGGTCCAGCCCCAGGTAGAGCACCACGCCCGAACACGCCGGCTCTCGTTTCCACCGCTTGGCGAAGCTGCGCGCCGGCTGGCCGCCCACCAGTTCGCGGTAGGTCCGCACCGCGTCCATGTTGGAGACCAGGGCCGATAGCTTCACCGTCTCGCCCGTCTCCGTTTCCACCGCGCTCACCGCGCCCCGGTCCGCCACGATGCGGCTGATCCCAGTGGAGAGGCGGATCTCCACCCCCAAATCCTCTGCCAGCTTGGCCAGCGCCACTGGGACGGCGCGGGTGCCGCCCATCGGGTACCACACGCCGCCGTCGGTCTGCATGTGCCCAATCGAGCACAGCACGGCGGGCGAGTTGTAGGGCGAGGAGCCGACGTACTGGACGAAATGGTCCAGCATCTGCGCCACCCGCGCATCCGGCACCTTGCGGCGGATCTCGCGGGCCACGCTGCTGCCCATGCGCAGGCTCATCACGTCCCGCAACGTCGCCAGGTCCATGTTCTTCTTGAAGTCCAGCGTGTCGCGGATGTCCTCTACCGAGCGCCAGAAGAAGAACCGCTCGCTCACGCTGTGCAGCCCGTCGCTCATGCGCAGGAAGTCGCGGTAGCCGGCGCTGTTGCCCGGGCTGAATGCGTCGAGGTTGGCGACCATGGCGCCGGTGTCCTCGGTGAGGTCCAGCACGGCGCCGTCGTCGAAGAAGCAGCGCCATTGCGGATCGAGCCGGCGGAGGTCCATCGCCGCATCCAGGTCGCGCCCGGCCTCGGCGAAAATGCGCCGCAACACGGCGGGAACGGTGAGGATGGTCGGTCCCATGTCGAAGCGGAAGCCGCCTTCCTCCAACACTGCCGCCTTGCCGCCAACCCACTCGTTCTTCTCGAACAGGATCACACGGTGGCCGCGCGCTGCCAGCACGCAGGCGGCTGCCAGCCCGCCCAGGCCGCCGCCGACCACGCCGACCGGGTCCATGCTGCTCATACCGCCTCCACAATCGCGGGCTCGTATTCGGGCTCGGCCATCAACGACCGCTGCCAATGCGGCTGCAGCCCCAGGTCTTCCACCATCAGCTTGGTGGTGATGCGGGCACCTTCGAAGATCACGGGCAGGCCGCTGCCGGGATGGGTGCCGCCGCCCACCAGGTAAACGCCGTCCAGATCCTCGAACCGGTTGCGCGGTCGCCAATGCAGCATCTGTCCCAGCGTATGCGCCAGGTTGAAGGTGGCGCCGCGGAACACGTTCAGGTCGGCCTCCCAATCGTTGGGGGTCAGCACCTGCTCGAACACGATACGCTGCTCGATGTCGTGCACGCCCAGTGCCTCCAGCCGCTTTAGCACCAAAGCCCGGTACCGCGCCTTTTCCGCCGCCCAATCCACCACGTCACTCACGCGGTTGCCGACCGGGACGAGGACGTAGAGCGTGGAGCAGCCGAACGGAGCCAGCGCCGGGTCGGTGACGCAGGCATTTTGCACGTAGATCGAGGGCTGCCCTGGCGCCAAACCCTGCTCAATCTCCGCAATGTTGCGGCGATAATCCTCCGCCAGGAAGATGGTGTGATGCGCCAGGTCCGGCAGGTCTCCCTTGATGCCCAGGTAGAGCATGAAGGTAGAGCAGGAGAACTTCTTGCCCGCCAGCTTGCGGTCGGTCCAGCGGCGGCGCAGCCGGTCCGGCACCAGGCTGGACATGGCTTGGGCAAAGTCGGCGTTGATCACCAGCGCGTCCACCGGCGTCGGCCCGGCGTCAGTGCGCACCCCGGTGGCGCGGCGGCCGGTGAAGGTGATCTCCCGCACTGGTTCACCCATCCGGAACTGGACGCCCATGGCGCGCGCAACCCGCTCCATCGCCGTCATCACCGCGCCGCAGCCGCCGCGCGGATGGAACACGCCGAACTCGTATTCCATGAAGGAGAGGATGGTGAACAGGCTGGGGCAGCGGAACGGCGACATGCCCAGGTATTTCGACTGAAACGAGAACGCCAGCCGCACCCGCTCGTCGCCGAAATAGGTCGCCAAGTCGCTGTCCACCGTGCGGTGCGGCCGCATCAGCTTGAGCGAGCGCAGCATGTCGGGGCGAAGCAGGTCGAGCGCGCTGCGGAATGGCGACTCCAGCACGGGCCGGAACGCCGCCAGCTTGGCCCGGTTGTCGGCCATGAAGCGGGGCAGGGCGGCCGCGTCCGCCTCGGCGAACCGGGCGATCTCGGCGGCCAGCCGTTCCAGGTTGTTGGTGGCGCGGATCTCGCCACCGCCCTCGAACACCACGTGATACTGCGGGTCGAGCCGGATCAGCTCCACCTCATCCTCCAGCCGGCGGCCGCAGGCGGCAAAAATGTCGGCCAGCACCCTGGGATAGAGGAAGAAGGTCGGCCCGGTGTCGAACTGGAAGCGGCCGGCCGGGCTATGCGCCTCCAGCGTGGCAGAGCGGCCTCCGACCTTGGCATGACGCTCGAACACAGTGACCTCGGCGCCGGCCTGGGCCATCAGCATGGCCGCAGCCAACCCACCCGGACCAGCACCAATGATGCCGACCCGGCGTTGCAAACCCTGCCTCGTCAAACCCTATGCCCCTCCGTTGCGCCTCGTGACCGCTTAAACTCGGTAGCCAAGCCCCATCGCGCCAGCCCACTCGAAAAGCAAGGCAACCCAGCCAGCGCTCCCCCAGGACAACGAGTTGGGGTGAATGTCGGTCTTGTCACGGTTTCGTAGACGCGCATTCTCCACGTGAGCCGCGTCGGCGCAGGCCCTTGCTGCCCCCGTGCGGCATCGCCAAGCTGCCGCACAACGGACATGAACGCGATTCCCATACCACCGCCGGTCCTCGGCGTCACACGCAGCCTCACCGGGCGCCGCTGGAGCTGGCGCGGTGGCGACGAAAGGCTCGGGCTGCGCATCGCCCAGCGCGAAGGCGTCTCCGCCGTTGTGGGCGGCCTGCTGGCCGCGCGCGGCGTGGCGGCCGAAGCGGCGCACGATTTCCTCGAGCCCACCCTGTTGCCCAACCCCTCCGTGCTGACCGACATGGACCGGGTTGCTGACCGGCTGGCCCATGCCGTGCAAACCGGCGAGACGGTGGCGGTGTTCGGGGACTACGACGTGGACGGCGCCTGCTCCGCCGCCATCATGGCCAGCCTGCTGCGCCGCCTCGGCTGCCCCGTGCTGACCCACGTGCCCGACCGTATGGCCGAGGGCTACGGCCCCAATGCGCCGGCGCTGCTGTCGCTCGCGCGCCAGGGGGCGACGCTGGTGCTGTGCGTCGATTGCGGCACCGCGGCCGCTCCGGCGCTGGCCGCCTTGGCCGGCTTGGCCGACGTGATGGTGCTGGATCATCACGCGCTTGAAGGCCCTCCGCCGCCCATCCTCGCCACCGTCAACCCGACCCGGCTGGACGACCAGTCCGGCCTGCGCGGGCTGTGCGCGGCGGCGGTGGCGTTCCTCGCCGCGGTCGCCACCCTGCGCAGCCTGCGCCGCGCCGGCTGGTTCGCCACCCGCGCGGAACCCGATTTGCGCGACATGCTCGACCTGGTGGCGCTGGCCACCGTGTGTGACGTGATGCCGCTGGCCGGGGTGAACCGCGCTCTGGTGGCGCAAGGCCTGAAGGTGATGGCCCGCCGCGCCCGGCCCGGCTTGGCCGCCCTGCTGGAGGTGGCCGCTGCCCGGGGCCAGCCGAACGCCGCCACGCTCGGTTGGGCGCTCGGGCCCCGCATCAACGCCGCCGGGCGGATCGACGAGGCGGACCTCGGCCTGCGCCTGCTGCTCACCGACGACCCGGTGGAGGCGCGCGCGCTGGCGGCCCGGCTGGACAGCATCAACGGCCAACGCCAGGAGGTGGAGGCGGCGATGCTGGACGCGGCCCACGCTGCCGCCCACGTCCAGGCCGAGTCCGGCCGCGCCGTGCTGCTGGTGCATGGCGCCGGATGGCACCCTGGCGTGGTGGGCATCGTCGCCGGCCGCATCAAGCAGCGGCAGAACCGGCCCGCCCTTGCCGGGGCGTTGCACGAGGGCCTGATCAAGGGTTCCGGCCGCTCGGTCGCTGGTGTCAACCTCGGCGCCGCCATCCTGGAGGCAAGGCGGGAGGGCCTGCTGGTCACCGGCGGCGGCCACGCCATGGCCGCCGGGTTTAGCCTGGATGCTGACCGGCTCCACCCGTTCCATGCCTTTTTGGAGCAGCGGCTGGCCCACGCCGCCGCGCTGCCCCGTTGCCCGGACCTGCCGGTTGAGGCCAGCGTCACCGTGCCCGGGGCCACTGTGGAGCTGGCGGGGGAGATTGGCCGGCTGGCGCCGTTTGGCGCCGGCAACGAGGAGCCGGTGCTTGCTATTCCGCGGGTGCGGGTGGTGCGCAGCGACCGCATCGGCCGTGACGGCAGCACGCTGCGGCTGTTCGTGGAGGGCGAAGGCGGCGGCGCGCGGTTGAAGGCGATGGCGTTCCGCGCCGCCGATACCGAATTGGGGCAGGCGCTTGCCCGGCCTGGCGCGCCATTGCACCTGGCCGGCCAGTTGCGCGCGGAGGAATGGAACGGCAGCACGACGCCCTGTTTCGTGCTGGTAGACGCGGCCCTGGCCTGACGCTCTTCGCCTGCTTGGCGTGAACGTGATGTAACAATGGAGGAACGCGGCGTCGGCCATACCAATTGGCATTTGCGAGACATGCGCAACCGAAAGGGTACGCCAATTGGAAACGCCGCAAACCGGCCTGACGCGCCGCAACGTTCTTGAGACCGGCTCGGCCGTTGCCGCCGCCGCTGCCATCGCCTCGCCTGCAACCGCCTTCGCCCAGCCGGGCCGCACACCCGCACCCGCCGGGGTTCCCGTCACGCTGCACATCAACGGCAGCGACCACGCCCTGACGCTCGACCCTCGCACCACCCTGCTCGACACGTTGCGTGAGCACTTGGCGCTCACCGGGTCGAAGAAGGGCTGCGACCACGGCCAATGCGGCGCCTGCACCGTGTTGCTGAACGGGCGGCGCATCAATTCTTGCCTCACCCTGGCGGTGATGCATGAGGGCGACGAGATCGTCACTGTCGAGGGGCTGGGCCATGTCGGCGGCATGCACCCCATGCAAGCGGCCTTCCTTCACCATGACGGCTACCAGTGCGGCTATTGCACGCCGGGCCAGATCTGTTCGGCCGTGGGCATGCTGGCGGAGGCCAAGGCGGGCGCGCCCAGCGTGGTGACGGCCGACCTTGCCGGCCACCCGGAGCTGACCGACGCCGAGATCCGGGAGCGCATGAGCGGCAACATCTGCCGTTGCTCCGCCTACACCAACATCCTGGCGGCCATCCGCGACGTCGCGGGAGCCTCGACATGAGGGCGTTCACCTATGAGCGTGCGGCCACGCCCGAGGCAGCCGCCCATGCCGCGCTGGCGCCCGGCGCCAGCTTTATCGGCGGCGGCACCAACCTGCTTGACCTAATGAAGCTGCAGGTGATGACGCCCACCCATGTGGTCGACGTCACCCGCCTGCCGCTGAAGGAGGTGAAGGCGACGACCGATGGCGGGGTGCGCATTGGCGCACTGGTGCCGAATAGCGACCTGGCGGCGCATCCGCTGATCCGCACCCATTACGCGGTGCTCAGCCGGGCGCTGCTGTCCGGCGCGACCGGGCAGTTGCGCAACAAGGCGACCACCGCCGGCAACCTGCTGCAGCGGACGCGATGCTACTATTTCTATGACGTTACCAAGCCGTGCAACAAGCGCGAGCCAGGGTCCGGCTGCTCCGCCATCGGTGGGTTCAACCGCATCCATGCCGTTCTCGGCACCAGCGACCAGTGCATCGCCACCCACCCCTCCGACATGGCGGTGGCGATGATGGCGCTCGGCGCGTCGGTGGAGACCGTGAGCGGCGAGGGACAGACGCGGACGATCCCGCTCACCGAGTTCTATCGCCTGCCCGGGACCACGCCGCAGATAGAGACCAGCCTGCAACCCGGCGAGCTCATCACCGCCGTCGTGCTGCCGCCGCCGCCCCCTGGCGTGCAGGTGTATCGTAAGGTGCGTGACCGGGCGTCTTATGCCTTCGCCCTGGTGTCCGTCGCGGCCGTGGTGGACCACGCGGGCGGACGCATCCGCTCCGCCCGGCTGGCGTTCGGCGGCCTGGCGCACAAGCCATGGCGCGTGACCGATGCCGAAGCCCGCCTTGCCGACGCGGAGGTCAGCCCCGCCAGCTTCGACGCGGCGGCCGATGCGGCGTTTGCCGGTGCCCGCGGCTATGGCAGCAACGACTTCAAGATTCCGCTCGCCCACCGCACCCTGCGTGCCGTGCTGGCCGAAACGACGCGGAGCTAAGGATAATCCTATGATCGAGATGAACGCTCCGGTGGGCACCACCGTGCTTGACACCGACAAGAACGGGCCGGTTGGACAGCCGCTGGACCGTGTGGATGGCCCGCTGAAGGTCACTGGCACGGCCAAATACTCCTACGAAGTGCCGGATGTCAGCCACTCCCTCTACGGCTTCGTCGCCACGGCCGCGATCGCCAAAGGCCGCATCACCGCGCTCGACAGCAGCCAAACCGAGCGCATGCCCGGCGTGGTAAAGGTGCTGACCTGGCGCGACGCTCCGCCGCAGGGCAGTGGCAACCACCGCGAGGCCTGCCCCGTGCTGACCAGCGCCGATGTGGAGCATTACGGCCAGCCGATCGCGCTGGTCATCGCCGAGACCTTTGAGCAGGCGCGCGATGGCGCCTATCACCTGCAGGTCAGCTACGACGAGCAGCCGGCGAAACACGCGCTGAGTTCCAACATTGCCGCGGCGCACAAGCCGGAAGCGTCGCAAACTCCGCCCGACACCAGCAATGGCACTTTTGACGCCGCCTTTGCCGCTGCACCGGTGCAGCTCGACGTCACCTACACCACGCCGCTGCAAAACCACGCGATGATGGAGCCGCATGCCACCATCGCGGCGTGGCAGGGCGACCACCTGACGCTGTTCACCTCCAACCAGCGCCTCAGCCAAGGTGTCACCGCCGTTGCCAAGACGCTTAAGATGCAGCCGGCGCAAATCCGCCTGGTCGGCCGCTACATCGGCGGCGGCTTCGGCTCCAAGCTGTGGGTGAACGCGGATGCGACGCTGGCCGCGCTTGGTGCCCGCGCGGTGGGCCGCCCGGTGAAAGTGGCTTTGACCCGGCAGCAGACTTTCCACGTCACGACCCATCGGTCCGACACGATCCAGCGCCTGCGCATCGGCACCGATGAGCAGGGCCATATCCAGGCGATCGGCCATGACGTGCTTTCGGGCAACTTGCCGAGCGAGCAGGATTACGAGGGCGCGGCCAACCAAACCCGCAGCCTCTACGCCGGCGCCAACCGCGAGACGCGCCACCGCCTGGTGCCCGTGGTGCTGCCGGTTGCTTCCGCCATGCGCGCGCCCGGCGAGGCGGTGGGGCTGCTGGCGCTCGAATGCGCGATGGACGAGTTGGCGGAAAAGCTGCAGCTCGACCCGATCGAGCTGCGCATCCGCAACGAGCCGACGCAGGACCCGACGAAAAACATCCCCTATTCGAGCCGTCATTTGGTGGAGTGCATGCGCACGGGCGCGGAGAAGTTCGGCTGGGATAAGCGCAATCCTAAGCCGGGCCAGGTGCGGGATGGCCGCTGGCTGGTCGGCATCGGCATGGCCGCCGGCACCCGCAACAACCCGCTGCAGTTGTCCAAGGCCACCGTGCGGATGGATGCCGACGGTTATGCCACCGCCCGCATGGCAATGACCGACATTGGCACCGGCACCTACACGATCATGACCCAGATCGCGGCTGAACTGCTCGGCCTGCCGCCCGACCGGGTGCATGTGGAGATGGGCGACACGAACTACCCACAGGCCTCCGGCTCCGGTGGTTCTTTCGGCGCCAACAGCGCGGGCTCCGCGCTTTATGATGCCTGCATGAACCTACGCCAGCAGATGGCGCAAGCGGCTGGAATCGACCCGGCGGCGGCGGTGTTTGCCGATGGGCAGATCTCCGGCGGCGGCAAGTCCGTCCCGCTGGCCCACGTTGCCGGTGCGCGCGGCATGGAGGCCGAGGGGGGGATCAAGCCTGGCGACATGCTGAAGAAGTTTTCGCAGCAATCCTACGGCGCCCATTTCGCCGAGGTCGCCGTCGATGTAGACACGGGCGAGCCGCGCTTGCGCCGCATGCTGGGCGTGTTTACCGCCGGACGGATCCTGAACCCGAAGACCGCGCGCTCGCAAGCGATGGGCGGGATGATTTTCGGCGTAGGCGCAGCCTTAGAAGAAAACCTCGTGTTGGACGACCGCTTCGGCTACTTTGTCAATCACGACTTGGCGGAATATCACGTCCCGGTGCATGCCGACGTGCCGGACGTGGATGCGATGTTTCTCACCGAGGTTGACGACAAGACCAACCCGCTCAAGACCAAGGGCATCGGCGAACTCGGCATCTGCGGTTCGGGCGCCGCTGTGGCCAACGCCATCTATAACGCTACTGGCGTGCGCATCCGCGACTACCCGCTCACCCTCGACAAGATCATCGCCGCTCTTCCCCAACCTGCCTAACACCCCACCAACAAAAGCCCTCTCCCGCCGGCGGAGAGGGCTGGGTGAGGGTGGCCGCCGAGGCAAGCCAACAATGCGGTTGCCGAAATCCGGTCCCTACACGTGTTGGTAACTCCTGCGTGGTATGGTTCGGGATGACATCAAGGATGGCGTAATTTGCCGGACGGTGATTGGCGGGGACGTGCGCCGAGCGGTGCGGCGCTGGTGTATGGAACGGCGCGGCTGGCCAGCATGCTCTACGCTGGCGACAGCTTTGGGGACTTGCTGGACATGCTTGGCCCCGAGCCGCAGGAGCAGCAGGCCCGCGCCGGTTGGCTGATGGACCGGTCTTGGCTCTACGCGCTCAACTTTTCGCCATACCAGGCGGCTCAGTTTCAATCCACCGCCCTGGCGCTTAGCGGCACGTTCCGCATCCATGGCCCGCCCGGCGGCGTGCGGCTGTTGGCCCTGTGCGCCCCAGGGGACCTGATGGTCAACGCCCCGCTGGACTTCATTGCTCCCGCCGCTGGCGCCACGCTCAGCCTCGCTTTCCTGCGCGATGGCCGTTTGCCAGCCGCTTTGCCGCCGCATGACGTGGCCATCGTTGCCGCCAGCGAAAGCGCCCCCGGTGCTCTGCAGGCGCTGGCGCCGATCTATGCTGCCTGGCCCGGCCCCATCCTGAACGACCCGGCGCGCATTCTGCCGATGTCCCGCGATTGGCTGTTCCAAGCCTTGTCCGGGCTGCCAGGGGTGCTGGCTGCCCCCACGTGGAGAGCGTCGCGCGGCGAGTTGGAGCGGGGCATCCCAGGGTCCTACCCCGTGCTGCTCCGCCCGCTCGGCTCCCATGCCGGCCACGGCCTGGCGAAGGCGGAGAGCCCTGCCGAGCTCGCCGGCTTCCTGCGCGATGCGGAGGGGGACAGCTTCTATGTCTCCCGCTTCGTGGATTATCGCGGTAAGGATGGCTGGTATGCCAAGTACCGCATCGCCTTCGTGGACGGTGCGCCCTTCCTATGCCATCGCGCCGCGTCGGAGCATTGGATGGTGCATTACCTGAACGCAGGCATGGACGGGGACGCCGCCAAGCGCGCCGCCGAACAGCACGCGATGGAGAGCTTCGAGGCCGGCTTTGCCGCGCGCCACCAGGTGGGCCTCGCCGCGGTCGCAGCCGCGATCGGACTGGACTACTTCTCCATCGACTGCGCCGAAGCACCGGATGGCCGCTTGCTGGTGTTCGAGGCCGACGTGGCGGCCATCATCCACTCGATGGACCCGCCTGATCTCTATCCCTACAAGGCCGCTTCCATGCAGCGCTGCTACGACGCATTCGGCGCCATGCTGCGGCGGCACGTCAGCGAGGCCGCCGCCGCCCGATAATCTCTGCCAGGGTCACCGGCCGGAACGCCCATCTATCCACCCCCACATCCGCCTGGTGGGGCAGCGGCGCGAGCCGGCCGTGGCTGTGGCCGTGCAGGTTCCAGGCGCCGCGGCCCATGTTGCGCCAGGTGCGAAACGCGTAGTGGCACAGCACCAACGCCACCCCGTCCACCACCACCTCGGCATAGGCGGCGACGCTTGCCCAGCCGGGTAGCGCCACGGTGGCCGCCGGGTCGTTGTTGCCGAGCAGCAGGTGCTTGCGGCCCGGCAAAGCCGCCAGCAGCCCAGCGGCGTCAGTGCGGGCGCCCAGCGCGAAGTCACCCAGGTGCCAAACCTCGTCGTCTGGCGTCACCAGCGCCTGCCAGCCCGCCAACAGCGCCGCATCCATCTCCGCCACCGTGCCGAACGGGCGCCGGTACAGGCCCAGCGCGCCGCCATGGCCAAAATGCGTGTCCGCGGTGAAGAAGGTGGCCACGTCTATGGTGTAGCGGGCTAGCGGGGCGGCGGCGCGCCATTGGCCGCGTCGTTCCATCCGCGCAGCCACTCCTCGCGGTCCTCGCTCTCGGGCGGGTACGGGCAATCGTCGCGCGGCCACCCTTGGTTGAACGAGTCGTAGCCTTCCTTGTAGAGGCTGGGCGGCGCGCCCGCGTTGTCGGCGCTCGGCTGGTCACTCACGTCATCACTCATGGGCTCGGGTCCTTCGTGGCCGACAGCCGGGGCAGATGGTCCCGCATGTGCTGGCGTTCGCGCATTTGGCTCTCGTTCAGCCGCGCGTCATACACCGATCTGGGATCGATCGTGCGGGCCACCAGCGTGGCCAGCGCCACGATCAGCAGCAGCGGAATGATCGCGCTGCGGGCGTGGCCGCTCAGCTCCATCATCAGCACCAGGGTCGAGATCGGCCCCTGCGTGGTGGCGGCCAGCATCGCCGCGGCGCCGAGATAGGCGAACAAACCCGGCGACTGGCCCGGCCACAGCCAGCCCCAAGGCAGGCCCAGCAGCCCGCCCAGCAGCGCGCCTGTGGCCAGCGAGGGAGTGAATAGCCCGCCCGGCGCCCCGCTGCGCAGGCACAGGATGGTGGCGGCCGGGCGCAGAATGGCCACCGCCAGCAGCAGCCCCGGCGCCAATGGGCCGCGGAACGCCAGTTCCGCGACGTCCTTGCCGTTGCCGAGCAGTTGCGGAAACGGGATCGCCGCCAGCCCAAGCCCGCCCAGCACCACCACCGGTGTCACCAACCGTCCCCAGCCGCGCGGCTTGTGGCTGTCGGCCCAAGCGACCAGGCGGACATAGCCCACCGCGGCCAACCCAAACAGCGGCCCGGCCACCACCGCCCAGGCCACGCTGGAAGGTGAGTTCGGCAGCACCGGCAGGTCATAGAGCGGCGCATCGGGCAGGAACGCCCAGGAAAGCTCGGTCGCGGCCAGGGTCGTCAGCAGGGCGGGCAACACCAGCCGCAACGCCAGCGCCCCGCGCAGCACTTCCAGCGCGAACAACGCACCGCCCAGGGGCACGCCATAGGCCGCCGCCATCCCCGCGCCCGCCCCGCAAGCCACCAGCAGCCGGCGCTGCTCGTCCGACAGGGCAAAGCGGTCGGCGCTGAGGTTGGCGATCACGGCGCCCGCCTGCTTCGGCGCCCCCTCGCGCCCCAGCGCCGTGCCCAGGCCGACGATGACGATCGACAGCACCGCCGTGGCCGCCGTGCGCAGGGCGGGCAAGCGGCCGGCGAAGAACCAGATGGCCGTGTTGATGTCGATGCCGTTGCCGCTGGCCAGCCGGGTGAGCAGCATTTGCGCCACCCCGGTAAGCACGCCCGCGCCCAACAGCATCAGGCCACGATGCCACGCGCTGGTCTGGGAGGCCGCCTGCAGCAGGTCGAGCCCAGCGCCAGGCCAGGCAGCATGCTGCACCAGCGCCAGCAATCCGGTGAGCGCCGCCGTCGCCAGCCCGGTGGCCAGGCCGGTGCACAGCGACGCCAGCCAGAACCCGGCGGCACTCCGGTCAGCCAGGATCGGCGGCATATCGGTCGGCGCAAGCTGTGGCGAGCGGTCCGTCACCCAGCACCTCCTGCCCAAACGATCAGGCCTCGCGATAGTCCAGCAGAATGAGGCCGCAGAGCAGGAAGCACACCGGCCACACCCAGCCCGCCACACGCGCCCCCCGGC
>CAXTNN010000059.1:0-15570 GCA_964245545.1 uncultured Acetobacteraceae bacterium
ACCAGCCTGCGCACCGACCTGGCTTGTCGCCAATGCAGCAGACGGCGCGGGGGCTCATAACCCCGTGGCCAGTGCTGGCTGACTACCCGCTGCTCAGCCGCCAAGAAACGCATATGCACGCCTTCATCACCGTGGCAGGCGGCGGGTTGCCGCAGGACGTTTATCTCGCTTGGCTGGAGGCCGGGCTGCGGTTGGTGGAGGGCTGCAAACCCGGCGGCACTGTCTGGCGGGCGATGGAAGCCGAGCTGGCGGAGAAAGGAGCATGAGCGCCGCTCCACCCTCGGTCATCGCGGCATTGCCTTGCCGAGATGCTAAGCTAATCGGGCTAGGTCACGCTCTGCGCCAAGCTTGGGCTGAGGAAAACGAAGCGTGGGCGCTTGCCGAAGACGAAGAAGACGACGATGGCCCGAAGACCTTGCGAGCAAGCCGGCTTACTAAAGTGACTGCTGCGATCGCACGCGAGGCCGTGCGCTATCAGGCAACCACACTGGCCGGCGTTCTCGTCAAGGTGACTGCGCTAGCTTGGTGTCGTTCTGGCGATCCTTGGGAGGTTGAGGATGTAAATCCGTTCGGCTTCCCGTCTACGTCAACCGCGGTGTTGGCCGGGCTGCTGAACGACTTGCAGGCCATGCGGGGGGCGGGAGCATGACGGGCCGTATCATCACCGTGCCACCCGGTGGATAACAGGGTCCCGCCGCCGAAAGATGCTGCAGCCGCCCCGCCCTCACGGGTGGGGCAGTTTGCTTTTCACTCTCGACCCGCCATGTTTGTTCTGCTTACGTTCACGTCATGGAAGACAATCGCCCGCTTACCCCAGCCAAACGCCCGGATGCCCTATTCGCCATCAGCTACGCGCTGAACACCCGCAAGGGTCACGAGCTGGCGGCCAAGATCGCGGCCGAGGTGGTGCTGGAGACGCTCGAGCGGCAAGGGTTTGTGTTGATGAGGAAGCCGCCATTGCCTATGCCAGGGTTGGCGCCGGTGCGCGGGTCGAACACTACTGTGGACGAGGTATAAGGCTTAAGGGCGTCATCTCGACTGGTATACTCAACCCACCTATTTCTTTGAGAAAAGTAACTAAGTTAAAAAACTCGCCCCGAGTAGTTGAAATTTTGTTGTTGCCTGAAAAAGCGTTCTGATAGAATAGCGTTGCGCCACCATTGTAAACAAGCGTGACGTTTCTAAAGCTGCACTGATAGAAACTACGCCCATCAACGCGAACCGCTTCATTTTCAAAAGACTTGTTGGAAACTAACTCAAGCTCGTTGGCGTAACCAATCCATCCCGCCTTGACACCAATGTCGCAAACAAACAACGCCAAGAGAACTGCTGCGATTACTAACGGTATAAATCTATGGCGCATCGCATTTCGGCCCCACTGCCAGTACAAAGCAAAAGCACCCGCTACAGCCGCCGGGCCGGCCACGACGCCGAAGACGGTGCTCAAACCACTGAGAACATCGCCCAGCGACTGCGGGGTATGATCCATCATACTGCCTTCCGAGAGCGATATGGTCAAGAACGTATAACGAACACAGCGCTGATGCTGTCGTCTGCGGCAAGCGGAAATCAGCAGTTCCACGAGTCGCATCCTAATCATACCTTGGTCCGTCCAACCCAATCCATGCCCGTTTATTAGCCGAACGTTGGACGGCTAACCTGACATTTCCCACTAACCTATTGTTTTCACTGGTGCCCCGTACGGGATTCGAACCCGTGTTACAGCCTTGAAAGGGCCGTGTCCTAGGCCTCTAGACGAACGGGACGCAGGCCCGCGCTCATGTGCCCCCGGTGCCGGGCCGGGTCAAGCCGCCGGGCGCAGATGGGTGGCCCGGCGGCATCCGCCGGGCCTGAGCGCCGGGTCAGGCGAAGGCCTTCACTCCCAGGATCGCCAGCACGATAAACACCACGAAGATGATAACGAACAGAAAGAAGAAAATCCGGGCGATGCTTGCCGTCGCTGCGGAAACGCCGGAGAAGCCAAAGAAGCCGGCAATAATCGAAATGACGGCGAAGATGAGTGCGTAACGCAGCATGAATGGTCCCCTTTGCGCGGCGCCCGCCGCCGATCGATGCGCAAACGCAAGGCAAGCCACATCGTTGCGCCGCTCCCTTTGCCGCCGCCGCCGATAATGCTCTAACGCCCCGCGCGCGGCCGTGCTCTGGCGCGCGGAACGGAGGGGCTGGGTCCATGCGCGTGTGGCGACTGTCTGCTTGGCTGGCCCTGCTCTGCCTGGCGTTCCTGCCGCCGGCGCAGGCGCAGAAGTCGGCCAACACGCTGCGCATCGCCTGGCGTGACGCCATCCCCGACCTTGACCCGTACCACAACCAGCTCCGCACCGGCTTCGTGCTGGCCCACCAGGTTTGGGATACCCTGGTCTATCGCGATCCTGACACGTTCCAGCTCAAGCCCCTGCTGGCCACGGCCTGGCGCCAAACCAGCGACACCAGCTTTGAATTCGAGCTCCGCCAGCACGTCACCTTCCACGACGGCAGCCCGTTCACCGCCGATGACGTCGTCTACACCATTAATTCCGTGCTGGCCGACAAGCAGGTCGCCATCCCGTCCAACTACGCCTACCTGGCGGGGGCGGAGCGGATCGACGACTTCCACGTTCGCATTACGCTGAAGCAGGTGTTTCCCGCGGCACTCGAATACATGGCCATGACGCTGCCCATCCTGCCGCATGGCTATCGGGAGCGTGCGGGTGCGGCCGGTTTCAGCCATGCCCCAGTCGGCACCGGCCCATTCAAAGTTACAGCCACCGCCGGCACGACTGAAATCGATCTGGACCGCAACGACACTTATTACGACGGCCCCAAAGGCCATCCGGCGCTAGCCCATATCGTCATCCATGAGGTGAAGGATGGCAGCGACGAGCTGGCCCAGCTCCTATCCGGCCAGGCGGATTGGATTTGGCAGTTCGACCCGTCCGAGATCGAGACCATCACCCGAATGCCGGCGCTGCAGGCGGTGCGGGCGGAAAGCATGCGCATTGGCTATTTGCAGTTCGACGCCGCCGGGCGCTCGGGCGCGGGCAACCCGCTCACCAACCTCAAGGTGCGCCAGGCCATCGCCCATGCCATCGACCGCATCACCATTGCCCGCCAGATGGTCGGCGGCGGCAGCCGGGTGCTGGACGCGGCCTGTTTCCCCACCCAATTCGGCTGCGACCAAACCGCGGTCACCCGGTATGACTACGACCCGGTGCTGGCCAAGAAGCTGCTGGCCGAAGCCGGCTACCCTGACGGGTTTGACACCGACATCGTCACCGACGGCCTCCCGCAATACACCACGGCGATGCAGAGCTACCTCAAGGTCGTCGGCATCAATGCCCACATCGCCCAGGTTTCGGCCAGCAGCGCGGTGGACCGCCGCGAGGCGGGGCAAGATCCCACCACCATGGGGAGCTGGGGCAGCTACTCGATCAACGACGTATCGGCCATCCTGCCGGTGTTCTTCAGCGGCGGCAGCAGCGACTACAGCCGCGATCCGGCGCTCGAAAAGCTGATTGATGCCGGCGATTCCACCACCGACCCGGATGAACGGCGCAAGGACTACACCGAGGCGCTGCGCCGCGTGGCGGACCAGATGTATTGGCTGCCGCTGAATACCTATGTGACGACCTATGCCTTCTCGCGCCAATTGAACTTCAAGCCCTATCAGGACGAAATTCCGCGCTTCTTTCTCGCAAGCTGGAAATAGCACTTCCGTTTCAGCCGGTTTGCGCCATATTTCGCCGCAATTGAACCGCGCGGAAGCGGCGCTAGGGAGATAACGTCGTGGAACTTGAGAGCCGGACTCTTCGCCGCGTCACGATGCGGCTGCTGCCATTCCTGGTCCTGTGCTACTTCATTGCCTATCTCGACCGGGTGAACGTGGGTTTCGCCAAGCTCACCATGAGCCATGATATCGGCCTGTCCGAGACCGCGTTCGGGTTTGGCGCCGGTATCTTCTTCCTCGCCTACTTTGTGTTCGAAGTCCCCTCCAACCTGATGCTGGAGCGCTTCGGCGCGCGCAAGTGGATCGCCCGGATCATGTTCACCTGGGGCATCCTCTCTGGGGCAATGGCCTTCGTCACCGGCCCGACCAGCTTTTACGTCGTCCGCGTGCTGCTGGGCTTTGCCGAGGCCGGCTTCTTCCCTGGCATCATCTTCTTCCTCACCCTGTGGTTCCCGGCTGCCCAACGGGCGCGCATCATCGGCATGTTCATGGCCGCCATCCCGCTCTCCTCGGTGATCGGCTCGCCAATCTCCGGCATGCTGCTCGGCATGGACGGGGTGTTCGGCCTGCATGGCTGGCAGTGGCTCTACATCCTGGAGGCGGCGCCGGCGCTGATCCTGTCGTTCGTCGTGCTCGCCTACCTGACCGATAAGCCCGCTGATGCCCATTGGCTGCTGGCGGATGAGCGCCAATGGCTCATGACCCGGCTGGGCCTGGAGCGCCGCCAAAGGGAGGCAGAGCGCAGCTTCAGCGTGGTGCAGGCGATGACCAACCCCAAGGTGCTGGCGGTCGCCTTGGTCTATTTCGGCGCCAACGCCACCAATTACGGCCTGAGCTTCTTTCTGCCCACCATCATCAAGGGCTTCGGCCTCACCAACCTGCAAACCGGCTTCGTTGCCGCCGTTCCCTATGTGGTGGGCGTCGTTGGCATGATCTGGTGGGGGCGCCGGTCTGACCGCAAGCAGGAGCGCAAGGGCCATGCTGCCTTCGCCCTGTTCATCGCCGGCGCCGGCATCGGCATCTCCACCCTGTTCTCCGATCCGCTGCTCAAGATGATCAGCCTGTCGGTCGCAGGCTTCGGCATCTTCGCCTGCCTGCCGGTGATCTGGACGCTGCCCACCGCCTACCTGTCGGGTGCCGCCGCCGCCTGCGGGATCGCCACGGGGAATTGTTTGGGCAACCTGGCCGGGTTCTTCGGCCCGGCGATCATGGGCTACATCCGCGACCAGACCGGCAGCTTCGACGGCGGCCTGTGGACGCTGGCTGGCGCTGGCTTCGTCGCTGCCGGCGTGGTGCTGCTGCTGCGCCACGATGCCAAGCTGGAGCGTGCCCCGCACGGCGAGGCCATACCGGCCGAATAGGGCTATCCTCTGCCCGGTGCCGGGTAAGGCGCTGCCGGGGCTGGCCGGGTCATCGACAGCACGGTCAGTCCGAGTGCCACGACACTCAGTGCCGCGCCGAGCCAAGGCAGCGACTGATAAGACAGGCCGGCGCCAAGAGCCATGCCGCCAAACCAGGCGCCGCTGGCATTGCCCAGGTTGAACGCGCCCTGATTGAGCGTCGCCACCAGGTTCGGCGCTTCGGGCGCTGAGTCGACCACCCGCATCTGCAGCGGCGCCGCGACCGCAAAGGTCAGCACGCCCCAGATGATCAGGGTGATCGCCATTGGGACCTCGGCATGCATGGTGCGCGTCAACGCGGCCAGGGTGGCAATCAAGGCGATCAGCACGCCGGCAATGCTGGGCATCAGGCGCCAATCCGCCAGGCGGCCGCCGAGCAGGTTGCCCGCCGTAATGCCGAGGCCGAACAGCAGCAACAGCACGCTCACCGCCGGCGGAGCGAGCCCGGTGACCTCCTCCAGCATGGGCGCGATGTAGGTGAAGACGCTGAACAGGCTGGCTGAACATAGCACGCTGATCAGCATGGCAAGGAACACCGGCGGCTTGCCGAGCACGCGGAATTCCGTCAGCAGGCCGGCCGGCCGCGGCGCCGGCAGCTTGGGCAGCGCCCAGGCGATCGCGGCCGCCGCCAGCACCGCGATCACCACGATGCACCAGAACGCCGCGCGCCATCCCGCGACCTGCCCCAGTGCGGTTCCAGCCGGCACGCCCAGGACATTGGCCACGGTAAGCCCGCTGAACAGCAGTGCCATGGCCTGGCCGCGCCGGGCCGGCGGCACCAGCTCGGCCGCCACCACCGAGCCGATGCCGAAGAAGGCGCCGTGGCAGAACGCGGTGAGGATGCGGGCGCCCATCAGCATCGCGTAGCTTGGCGCGATGGCGCAGAGCAGGTTGCCCACGGCATAGGTGCTGATCAGTCCCAGCAGCGCTCCCCGCCGCGGTAGCCGGGCGGTGGCAATGCCCACGATGGGGGCGCCGATCACCACCCCCATCGCATAGCCGGTGACCAGCAAGCCGGCAGTGGGAATGGAGACGTGCAGGTCCCGCGACAAGTCCGGCAACAGGCCCATGATCACGAATTCGCTGGTGCCAATGGCAAAAGAGGCAAGGGCGAGTGCAAACAACGGGAGCGGCACAGGAGGTCTCCAACGACCGATGGGCGGCCAACACAACCCTACGCCCCTGTGCTGCAGCGCACAAACGCACTTTGGTCGCAACCGTGTCACAATAGCCCATGCAGATGAAGGGACATGCAACGGCGGTGACGAGCGACGAGGACGGCCAAGCGTGGCTGCAGCTCCTTGGCAACGTGCGCCGGCCGGGCGTGGCGATGCCGGCGCAAATCCGCCAGATGCTGATGGCGGCGATCGAAAGCGGCCATTTGTCCCCGGGCCGGCGGTTGCCTTCCACCCGGCGCTTGGCCGCCATCCTCGGCATCGCGCGCAACACCGTCAGCATGGCGTATGACCACCTGATCGAGGACGGCACGCTGTTGTCGCACAACCGCAGCGGCGTGTTTGTCGCCGTGCCGTCATCGAGCGGCCGGGCCACGGGGCTGCCGGAGCCAGACGCCGCCTGGCTGCCCCAATTCGCCGTGCGCCCGTCCACCTTGCGCCAGATCAGCAAGCCGCGGGATTGGCAGAGCTACCCCTATCCGTTTCTGTTCGGCCAGTTTGATCCCAGCCTGTTTCCCGTCCGGCCCTGGCGCGAGAGCGTGGCGATGGCGTCCAGCGTGGCCAGCGTGAACGACTGGGCGGCGGACCTGATCGACGAGGATGATGCCGAATTGGTGACCCAGGTCCGCTCGCTGGTGCTGCCGCGGCGGGCGGTGTGGGCCGCGCAGGACGAAGTCATGATCACCATCGGGGCGCAGCAGGCGCTCTCGCTGGCCATCCAGTTGCTGGTGGCGCCAGGGATGGCGGTGGCGATGGAAGAGCCGGGCTATCCCGATGCGCGCCACATGGTGCGGCTGGCGGGCGGGCGTCCGCATGGCCTGGCGGTGGATGGCGACGGCGCGGTGCCGGACCCCGGTTTGGCCGGATGCCGCGTGGCGGTGCTGACGCCGGGGCATCACTGCCCGACCACGGCGGTGATGTCGCCCGCGCGGCGGGTGGCGTTGCTGGCGGCGGCGCGGCAGCATGGCATGACGGTGATCGAGGACGACTACGACGCCGACCTATTTGCGGAAGCCGTGCCGCCGCCGCCGCTGAAGAGCGCCGACGGCGAGGGCAGGGTGGTTTACCTGGGCAGCTTTTCCAAGGTGGTCGCGCCCGGCTTGCGGCTCGGCTACGTCGTCGCCGCCGCGCCGATGATCCGGGAGTTGCGGGCGCTGCGCCGGATCATGCTGCGCCACCCGCCGACCAACAATCAGCGTGCCATGGCGATGTTTGTGTCGCTGGGACATTACCGTGCCCATCTGCGCCGCCTGTCGCAGGTTCTGGCGGAGCGCGCCGCCATCGTCGACCGGATGTTGCCGCTGCATGTGCCGCATTCGTCTTGGCAGCGGGCACCCGGCGCGGCGAGCTACTGGATCGAGGCGCCGCCGGGATTGGACGCGCGGGCCGTGGCCGCCGCCGCGGCGGCGCACGGCGTGCTGATTGAGCCTGGCGACGTGTTCTTCGATGCGCCCGAGCGAGGGCTGGGCTGCTTCCGGCTTGGTTTCTCGTCCATTCGCACCGATCGCATCGAGGAAGGGCTGCGACGGTTGGGCCAAGTGATGACTGGCGGGCTCGCCGGGTAATCAGCCCGGCACTGCCATACAAGAGTAATGCTGACCGCCAAGATCAATCTGCATACAAAACAACTATATTTGTCACAGGTTATAAATTTGGGTGTGCAAGCGGTGTTGGCGCCTGCTTGCCAAAGCAGCCCATAATTAAACTACTTTGGGGGGCGTCACTCGAAACTTGCTCGCCGCCGCCACGCTTAACCCAGCGCGCAAAACGCGAGGGAGAAAGCACTATGCCGAGCAACGTTATTGTCGCTGTTTTCAGCACCACCCAGCAAGCCGACCGGGCCGTGAGCGAGCTGGAGGCCGATGGGATTTCCCGCGCCTCCATCCACCAGTTCGACCAGAAGACCGCCCACATGCCGGACGATGACGCCGGTATGGGGACGACCGCCAGCACGGCGACGACCGCGCCGTCCGCGTCAGGCACCCAGGGCAGCGGCTTTTGGGGCTGGCTGTTTGGCGATGAGTCCACCACGTCCGCCGATCACCGGGTCTATGATGACGTGGTGACCAATGGCGGCATCGTGGTGAGCGTGACCGCGCCCGAGACCGAGCACGACCGGGTGATCAGCATCCTGGAGCGCTGCAGCCCGATCGACCTCGACGACCACAGCCGCACCGTCGCCAGCAGCGCCACGGCCGCTGGCATGGCCACCGGCACCACCGCTGGCATGACCACTGGCGCTGCCGCCAAGGCAGCCACGACGCCGTCGGCTGTGCCGGCCGCTGCAGGCGAGCAGGTGATTGCGCTGGCCGAGGAAGAGCTGCAGGTCGGCAAGCGCATGGTCGAGACCGGGCGCACGCGCATCCGCCGCTATGTGGTCGAGACGCCGGTGGAGGAGCGGGTGCGTCTGCGCACCGAGCGCGTGGTGGTGGAGCGCCGCCGCCGCATGTCCGGCGATACCCTGTCTCCCGACGCGTTCACCGAGACCACGACCGAGGCTATCGAGCGCGAAGAGGTGCCGGTGGTGGCCAAGACCGCCCATGTCGGCGAGGAAGTGGTGGTGCGCACCGAGTCGGCTGAGCGGGATCAGGTGGTGAAGGACACCGTGCGGCGCGAAGAGGTCGAGGTCACCCACGACAATGCCGCCGGCACGGTCCCGAGCACGGGCACGGGGGCGCCAACCGCCCGTCCCGGCGCGCTGTAATCAGCAGGGAGCGGCTCGGCCGGAATGGAGCCGCTCCCGCTGTAACCGCCACGGCGGCACAACTGGCCTCATAATCCCACCCCGCTGGCTCTGGTCCCGCTGCGTCGTGGCGGGGCAGGTTGGAGCCTGGTTGGTGGTGGGATTGCATGAGCGACGACAAGGCCCGGCTCGATACGCTCGAGCGTTTGTTCAAAGCGTTCAATGCGCATGACGCGGACGGCGTCATGGCGTGCTTCACACCGGACGCAGTGTTTCACGCCGCTGCCGGTGCCGAGCCAAACGGGCGCTGCTTCGCCGGGCCGGAGGCGATCCGGGCCGCCTTTATCGCCGTTTGGACCGACCTCGCGGACGTCCAATGGGGCGTGCACCGCAGCCGTGTGCTCGGCGACGAGGCTATCACCGAATGGCTGTTCACCGGAACGCGCAAGGATGGCGCCCGGATCGAGGCCGAGGGCATCGACCTGTTCCGGTTTGAAGGGATGCTGATTGCGGCCAAAAGCGCGTTCCGCAAAGATCGCCCCGCGTTTGCCAAGGCGGCTTGAGCGATGAACGTCGCCTTCCGCCCGGCGCTGCCGCTGCAGCCTTACGACCCGAACTACGACCCGCTCGTGGACGCCACGCCGGGCCGCAACCGTGAGTACGCACCAACGTACTGGGTCGCCACCGCCGGGCCGCCGCCGGAGGATGACGGCCCGATCGGCTCCGACTGCGACGCCGATGTCGCCATCATCGGGTCCGGCTTTACCGGGCTCACCTGCGCCCTGTTCCTGGCGCGCGAGTTCGGCATCAAGGCCACCGTACTGGAGGCCAACCGCGTCGCCTGGGGCTGCAGCACGCGCAATGGCGGGCAGGGGCAGAACGCATCAGGCCGGCTGACCCGGTCGCAATGGATCGCGCGCTGGGGCGAGGAGACCGCGCGGGCGCTGCATGCCGAAATCCGCGAAGGCTTCGAGCTGTTCTCGAGCCTGGTTGCCGAGTTCCCGTGCGACGCGCAGCCCGGCGGCCACCTTTATATCGCCCATCGCCGGCGGACCTACGAACGGCTGACGGCGGAGTCGGAGGTGTGCAACCGGGTGTTCGGCTACGGCACGGAGATGATCGACCCGGCCGCCCTGGCCACTGAGTGGGTGCGCGATGCGGAGGCGGCCGGCGCGTTGCACGAGCCGCTGGGCACCGGCGTGCACCCAGCCAAACTCGCCTTCGGCTACCTGCGCGCGGCGCGGGCGGCCGGGGCGCGGGTGCATACCGGCAGCCCGGTGGAGCGCATCGCGCGGGATGGGGCGCATTGGCGCTTGCAGACCCCTGGCGGCACGGTGCGGGCGCGGGCGGTGGCGGTCGCCACGGGCGGCTACACCGGGCAGGCGCTGCACGCCAGGCTTCGCAGCCGGGTGATGCCGATCCTATCCAACTCGCTGGTGACGCGCCCGCTGACCGCGGCGGAACTCGAAGCCACCGGGTTCCAGACCCGGCAGGTCATCACCGATACTCGGGTGTTGCGCCATTACTACCGCCTGTTGCCCGACAACCGGCTGCAGATCGGCAGCCGCAGCGCGATCACCGGGTCGGACGCCGACAACGTGGTGCACCTGCAGCGGCTGGTCGCGGGCATGCATCGCAAGTTCCCCGCTCTGCGCGGCATTGCCGTGGACTATTCCTGGTGGGGCTGGGTGGATGTCAGCCACGACATGATGCCGCGCATCGTGCAGCCGAACGGGGGCGAGGCGCTGTTCTACAGCGTGGGCTATGGCGGCAACGGCGTTAGCTACTCGGCGCAGGCAGGGCGGCGGTTGGCGGAGCTGGTGGCGGGGCGGCAGCCGCGCCATGCGGTGCCGATCTTTCAGGGCGAGCTGCCTGGCCATCCGTTCGCGCCGTTCCGCCGCCTCGGCCAGCGCATGCTCTACCAACTCTATCAGCGGCGCGACGAACGGCCGGACGCGGCGTAATGCCCGATTGGGTGGCGCTGGTCTTCGTATCCGGCCTGCTCCGCGGCTTCACCGGCTTCGGCTTCGGCCTTACCGCGGTGCCGCTGCTGAGCCTGGTGATGCCGCCGGCGCGGGCAGTGCCGATCGTGCTCATCCTGCAGGCGCTGGTCAGCCTAGCCGGCCTGCGGGACGCCGCACGCCATTGCGACTGGCGCTCCATCCGGCTGCTGGCGCTGGGCGCGGCGGTCGCGACCCCCCTGGGGGCGTTCGCCCTCGCGCACCTGCCCGCCGCGCCGGTGCGGCTGGTGATTGCGGTGGTGGTGGCGGGCGGTGCGGTGGTGATGGTCGGCGGGGCACGGCTGCGGCAGGCGCCACGCGGCTTGGGCGTGCTGCCGTTCGGCCTGGTGTCGGGGCTGTTCAACGGCCTGGCCGGGATTCCCGGGCCGCCGGTCATCGCGTTCTATCTCGCCAGCCCCATCGAAACCCGGGTGGCGCGTGCCTCCATGATCGTGTTCTTCCTGGCAACCGCGCTGATTGCCCTTGTTCCGCTGGCCTGGGTTGGCCTGCTCGGGCGCTCCAGCGTGGCCGACGCAGCCATCGGTCTGCCGGCCGTGCTGGTCGGCTCCTGGCTCGGAGGGCTGCTCTACCGTCATGGCGCCGACCGCCATTACCGGCGGGTCGCCCTGGTGCTGCTGCTCAGTACCGCCACGCTCTCGGCACTGCGGGCGGCGGGCGCTTATCTCGGCTGGTCGGCCTAGCTCTTTGTTTTGGCGAGCAACTTCATCGCGTGACTAAGTCCACTCATAGCGGATTTGCTCTAGCGCCCTCCACGACTTCGTGATCGAAGCGTGCTTTTGTAAGAGCTCTGCGATGCCCTGATGGAGCTGAGGGCTTAGTCCACGAAGGAGACAGCAATGCCGACAGAGGTTCTCTACAGCACGTCCGCGCGCGCCAAGGGCGGCCGCGACGGCCGGTCCGGCACGCTCGACGGCAGCTTTGAAGTGAGCCTTGCCACCCCGAAGGAATTAGGTGGCGGCGGTGGGCCGGGTAACAATCCGGAGCAGCTCTTTGCCGCCGGCTACGCGGCCTGCTTCCTGGGTGCAATGAAGTTCGTCGCCGGGCAAGAGAAGATGTCGGTGCCGGCTGAGACGACCGTCACCTCCACCGTGGGTATCGGCCCGCGCTCGGAAGGCGGGTTCGGCCTCGCCATTGCGCTGGCCGTCTCCCTGCCAGGCCTGGAGAAGACGGCGGCGGAGACGTTGGTGCACAAGGCGCATGAAGTGTGTCCGTACTCCAATGCCACCCGCGGCAACATCGACGTGAAGCTCAGCGTCGTTTAAGCGGCCCGGCCGGCTCACCCTTTCGCGGGGGCGAGCCGGCCCCGTCTTAAAGCGCCGCCACCATGGTCACGCCCGCCACCATGAGGGCCGCCCCCACGATGCGGCCGGCCGTGGCCGTGCGTTGGGCAAAGCCGAGCCCGCCAATCTGGTCCAGTACCACCGACATCACGATGGACGACGTGACCAGCAGCCCGGTGTAGGACGCAGCGCCGATCTTGGGCGCCACCACGGGTTGCGACAGCACGATGAAAGCTTCGATGAACCCCGAGCCCCAAGCCCACCAAGGCACGTCCGACACGCCCGCCGGCAGCGTCCACTCGCCCCGCACCAGGGCAAGGGCGGCAATCGTCAGCGCAGACAGGGCGGCGCTGACGCAAGCCGCACGAACGGCGCCGAGATGGTGCGATAACGTCGCGTTGAACCCGCTATGCACCGGGTTGAGCGTGCCGCAAGCCATGGCATAGGCGTAGAGCAGCCACCTCATGCCTCACGGACCAGGTCGGCCAGCGCCTTGGTATCGGGTCCTTCGGCCGCGTGATCTGCGCCCAGATGGGCAAACAGCGCCGCCATCGCGGCGTACATGCCGGATTCCGGCCGGTCGCGGTCCACGAAGTCGGCGATCTCCAGCATCTCCGGAGCCCAGCGCTCGGCCTTGCTGAACATGTCCGGAATGGTCTTGCGCAGGCGGGCCAATGTTTGCGGCTGGCTGGCGCCCAGTTCCTCCAGCAGAGCGGCGTCGCAGCCCGCACGGTGCGCCGCCAGCAGCATCGTGGCGCCCAGCGCAGTCATGCCCTTGGTGATGCCGGAATAGCTCATCTTCAGTGCCGACGCGGCGCCAACCGGCCGCTGCATGACCTTGAGCCGCATGCCTCGCTCCAGCGGCGCCAAGCGGGAGGCGGCGGGCCCGCTGGCCAGCATCAGCGGGCCGGCCGCATCGGGCGCACCGGGGAGGCCAATGATCGAGCCGTCAATGAACGCCGCCCCGGTCGCCTCCACGGCGGTGGCGATTTCACTGGCGCGGGCAGGGCTGACGGCGTTCCAATCCACGAACACCGGGCCGCCTTCGCGCAAATGGGGGCGGAGCCGCTCCGCCGTGTCCAGCGCTATGCCAGGCGGCACGATGGAGAACAGGAAGTCCGCACCCGCGAGCTCCGCCTCCGGCACCTCGACGATTCCCGCCGTTTCCGCACGCTGCCGGCTCTCGGCGCTGCGGCCCGGCGGGGTGACCACCCGCACGCCCTGGCGGGCCAGCCGGCCGCCGACCGCGGCCCCCATGTGGCCCGGTGACACCAGGCCCACTGTAAGCTCTGCCATTCCGGTCTCTCCCTGTCGCCAACGCCAAAACAGACGGCGGCCTGAGTTGAAAGGCAAGGCCGGTCGGCCCGGCAGCGGCGGTGTCACCAAACCGTGCGGCAATGTAACCGCAGCGGCTCCCGCTCGTAATAACGGGCATGGTCCGCATCCTCGCCTGTCTCCTATTGCTCACCGCCAGCGCCTGTGGCGAAGTCCAACCGGGCACGCCGGGTCACGAGCCGCCAACCTCTGGGACGGTGAACCCGGTGAGCGGCACCCGCAGCAACGGCCACTAGCCAGTCCCAAGGGCGGCCCTGAACGCCCGCACGCCGGCGCCGGCGCCCTCGGGATGGGACCACACGGCGGCGGACACGGCGAGGAAATCGGCGCCGGCCGCAACCACGGGCGCACAGTTTGCCGCCGTGATGCCGCCGATGGCCACGCAGGGAAGTTCCATCAGTTCGGACCACCATGCCAGGAGCCCAGGCTCCGCCATCGTTGGTGGCGCCTTGGTGGTCGTGGGATAGAAGGCGCCGAACGCCACGTAATCGGCGCCCGCTTCCCCAGCCGTCATCGCCAGGTCGCGGCTGTTGTGGCAGGTCACGCCCAAGGTCAGGCCCGTCAACAGCCGCCTGGCTTCAGGCAGGGGCATATCCGCTTGCCCCACATGGGCGCCATCGCAACCGCAGCGGACGGCAAGGTCGGGCCGGTCGTTCAGCAGGAAGGCGACGCCGCGGTCTTGCGCCACCGGGCGCAACAGGTCCACCGCCCGGACCAACTCATCATCCGCCCAATCCTTCAGCCGGAGCTGCACCGCCGCCACCGGCCCGGCGTCCAGCGCTGCCGCCAAGGTGTCGCGGAAGCGGGCGGGCGCCAGGACGGGCGGCGTTATCAGGTAAAGCTGGCACCCGCCGGTTTGCGGCATCAGTGCTTCTGGGTAGAGGCGGCGTAGATCTGGTCGATGCTGTGGCCCAGCGCCGCATCGAACGCTGCGTCCGTCATGTCGCGGCGCAGCCCGGACAGCAGCGCGCGGGAAAAGCTCGCGATCACGCCATGGCTGTGAGACAGCCGTTCGCAAGCCTCGTCCCGTGAGTAGCCGCCGGACAGCGCCACCACTCGCACCACGCGCTTGTGGCTGACCAGGGGTGCGTATAGCTCGGGTTTGGTCGGGATCGTCAGCTTCAGCATCACCCGGCGCTCGGCGGGCCCGCTATCCAGGTGGCGCTGGATTTCGTCGAGCAGGATCGCCTCCGCCTCCGCCTTGTCGGGTGCCTTGATCGAGACCTCGGGCTCCAGGATCGGCATCAGGCCATGGGCGATGATCTGGTCGCCAATCTCGAACTGCTGCCGGACAATGGCGGCGATGCCCTCGCGGGACGCGCCTTCGACCACCGAGCGCATCTTGGTGCCATACACGCCAAGCCCGCGCGCGCGGTCGAGCAAGGCATCGAGCCCCGGCATCGGCTTCATCAGCCGAACGTGGTCCTTCGCTGCCTCCAATCCCTTGTCCACTTTCAGGAACGGCACCACGCCGCGGTCGTGCCACAGGTAGCTCGGCACCGGCTTGCCCTCCGCCTCGCCATCCATGGTGCGTTCGAACAGGATGGCGCCGATCACCTTGTCCCCGGTGAAGGCGGGAGCCGAGATGACCCGCACCCGCATCTCATGCATGAGCGCGAACATCTCCTCGTCGCCATGATAGGCGTCTGGAGCGATGCCATAATCTTGCAGTGCGCCGGGAGTGGACCCGCCGCTCTGGTCGAGAGCCGCGATAAACCCGTGTTTGCTGGCCATCTGGCTGGCCATGGCGCCGTCGGTCATTGATGCAGATCCCCGCTGGTTTGCGTAGTCATTTGCACCGCCATTCCGCGCTCAACAAGGCGGCACCGGACGCTGCAGCCAGTCTTTCAAGCGGCGCTGCGCTCCGGGTTGCGCCAGGTCAAGGGCCGCGGGCCGCGCCGGCAGCAAGGCGGCGCCGACAACAGCCGCACGGGAAGCGACCAGCGGCCAGG
>CAXTNN010000060.1:0-15364 GCA_964245545.1 uncultured Acetobacteraceae bacterium
GCCGTGAAGATATCCCGCGACAGCACTGTAAGGTCGGCCAGCATGCCGGGCAGCAGCCGTCCCCGCTCCTGTTCGGCGAATTGGCTGTAGGCGCCGCAATAGGTGAGGCAATGCACCGCCTCGGCCACGCTCAGCCGCTCCTCCGCCCCCAGCACGGTGCCGCGACTGGTGCGCCGGGTGACCATGGTGAAGATGTTTTGGAACGGATCGGTGGTGGAGACCGGCGCGTCCGAGCTGGCCGCCGGGTTCTGGCCGCTGTGCAGCCAACTGGCCATCGGGTAGGCGGCGGCGGCGCGCTCCGTCCCCAAATTGGCCACGTAGGTGTCGCCGAACTCGTACATGAAGATCGGCTGCGGCACCGGCTCGATGCCGCGCGCCGCCATCCGCGCCCGCTGGCCCGGCGAGACGAAGCCGCAATGCTCGATGCGGTGCCGCCGCCCCGCCACCGGGCGCCCCGCCGTGTCCGCCGCCTCCATGCCCGACAGCACCTGCTCGATTGCGGCATCGCCGATGGCGTGGATGGCAAGCTGCCAGCCCTGGGCGTGGTACTTTGCCAGCAAGCCGTGCATGGTCGCGTCGGGAAAGCAGAACACCCCGGTTCCGCCTTGCTGGTAGGGCTCGGCCATCGCCGCGGTCAGGCCGCCGGCCGAGCCATCGGCAAACACCTTCATCGCCCCGAAGCGGAGCGTGGCGTCCCCCTGCATGGGGCGGAGCCCGTCGGCCCAGGCGGCCTCCGCGATGCCTTCCGGGTTGCCGGCGAGGCAGATCCACGTCCGCACCGGCAGCCGACCCGAGGCATGCGCTTCCCGATAGGCCGCCACCTCCCGCACTCCCGCCGCCATGCCGACATTGGCGTCCATCACCGCGGTGAAGCCCAGCGCCGTCATGTGCCGGCCGGCCCGCTCGATCGCCTCCACCAGTGCCGCGTCCGACGGTTCGGGCTGCACGTCCTTGACCAGCCGCATCGCCCGTTCCTGCAATAGCCCGGTGAGCCGGCCGGTGCGGCGCTCGATCACGCCGCCCTCAGGATCGGGCGTGTTGTGGCCCACCTCCGCCGCCTGCAGCGCCGCCGCATTGGCCACACCCATATGCCCGCAGGTGCGGACGATGAACACGGGGTGGTCCGGCGCCGCCGCGGTGAGCTCCGCCTCGGTCGGGTGGCGGCCCACATCCAGTTCGGCATGGTCATAGCCGCGGCCCTGCACCCATTGCCCCTTCGGCGTCCGCCCCGCCGCCTCGCGGATCGCTGCCAGCAGCCCGTCCAGCGAGCGCACCCGCTCGGGCCGCAGATTGACCTGCGACATGGACAGGCCGAGCGGCAACAGGTGCTGGTGCGCATCGTTGAACGCCGGGACCGCCACCCGGCCGCCCAAGTCCAGGCGCTTGGTCTGCGGCCCAGCCAGCGCAGCCACGGCCGCGCGGCTGCCGCATGCGATGATGCGATCCCCGGCGATGGCAATGGCTTCGGCAAATCCCTCGCGCAGCCCGCGGAAAATGCGCCCCTCGATCAATGTGTCGGCATAGCCCGTCATGGCCTCTCCCCTTCGGCCGCCAGCTTACCAAAGTCGGGCGCGGGAACCACACGCCCCCGCAGAGACTTCACCCTGTCATGCACAACCGCCCGACGCCTGGCCACCCGATTGCCCTGCTCGCTGGCGGCGCCGGCGCTCTGTTATGCGCCGGATACCTGGACTCGCGACGCCAGGCGGGCCGAGTTGCGCCGGATCCGAAGCTGCGCGTGGTGATCCTTGGCGCTGGATTTGGCGGGCTGAACGCGGCGCTCGAGCTCGCCCGCTGCCCTGATATCGACCTGACGGTGATCGACTCGCAAAACCACCATCTATTCCAACCGCTGCTCTACCAGGTGGCCACCGCGGCGCTCTCCCCGGTCGACATCGCCTCCCCGGTGCGCGACATCCTTCCCACTGGCCCCAACATCCGCGTCATCATGGGCGCCGTGACCGCGGTGGACACCCGGGCGCGCGAGGTGACCTGTGATGACCAGGCCATATCCTATGACGAGCTGGTCATCGCCACCGGGTCGCAGCCCAGCTACTTCGGGCACGACGAGTGGGAGCACTACGCGCCTGGCTTGAAGAGCCTGCACAACGCGCTGGACCTGCGCGGCCGCATCCTGCTGGCGTTTGAGTATGCCAGCACCGCCAGCACCGCCGCCGAGCGCAGGCGCCTGTTGACCTTCGTGCTGATCGGCGCCGGGCCAACGGGCGTGGAGATGGCAGGCTCCATCGCCGAACTTGCCCGCGAGGTGCTTGCCTCCGACCATGAGCTGAGCCGAACCGGAGCGCATATCGCGCTGGTGGAAGCGGGCGACCGCGTGCTGGCCGACTTCCCGCCCGACCTGTCGGAGCGCGCCGCGTCTGCCCTGCATGACCTTGGCGTGGACGTGCGGCTTGGCCACAAGGTGACCGAGATTGCTGATCAGGTGGTGCATTTCGAGGACGACACCATCGAGGCCTCCACCATCATCTGGACCGCCGGCATCACCGCCACACCCGTGGCTGGCTGGCTGGGGGTAAAGCCCGCCAAGGGTGGCCGCGTGGCAGTGACGCCAGACTTGCGGGTGCCCGGCCTGCCGCAGGTGCAGGTGATCGGCGATGCGGCCCTGGCGCTTGACCCGGCGGGCAACCCGCTTCCGGGGCTGGCGCCTGTGGCCAAGCAGCAGGGGCGCTACGTGGCACAGGCCATCCTGCGCCGCCATCGCGGCCAGCGCGACGCCGGGCCGTTCCACTACCGCGATTACGGCAACATGGCCACGATCGGCCGCGCCAAGGGCGTGGCGGACTTTGGCGCCGTGCATGTTTATGGCTGGCCAGCCTGGGCACTGTGGGCGGTGGCGCACGTGTTCTTCCTGATCGGCTTCCGCAACCGCTTCATGGTCAGCGCGCAATGGGCGCTGGCCTACGCCACCGACAAGCGGCCCGGCCGCCTCATCGCCTGGAACCCAAACGAGCACGAGCGCGTCCGCCGGGTGCATGCGGCCCGGACAGAGGCCTCACCGCCCCAGAAGCACTAGGAGCAGGGCTCTGCCCTGCACCCGAAAGGGGACAGTCGTCCCCTTTACCTCTCTATGGATGGGTGAGAGGGGCTTTTAAAAAGCTGCTCGCGGATCGTGCCGGGCAAGGCGGGTTAGCAGATAGTCGATTTCCGCCCTCGCCGTCCCGCTGAGCGACGCCGCCGGGGCTCGCTGAGTGTCGTGCGCGATGGCGCCTCGGCGCATCAGCACGTATTTGCGGGTGGCTAGCCCCACGCCTTGCTGCTGCTCGTAGCGGATCAGCGGCAAATGGGCGTCGAACAAGTCGTGCGCCGCCTCCCGCTGGCCGGCTGTGGCGAGGCGCACCGTGTCGGTGAGCATGTCGGGGAAGGCGTAGCCCGTCATCGCCCCATCGGCGCCGCGCTCCATTTCGAAATCGAGAAACAAGCCGCCATTGCCGGTCAGGATGGAGAGCGGCCGCAGCAGGCCGTCGCGCTGGAAGCTGCGCAGCGTGGAAATTTTCTCGAGCCCGGGCCAGTCCTCGTGCTTGAGCATCACGCAGGACGGCAGGTCGGTCACGATCTGGCGGATTACCTTGGGCGTCATCACCACCGAGAGGGTGAGCGGGTAGTCTTGGATCACGAACGGCACATCGTCGCCGATCGCCGCCACCGCCTGGTGGTAGTAGCCGATCACTTGGTCGTCGGTGCGCAGGTTAGGCGTGGGCGCGATCATCACCGCTGCCGCCCCCGCCGCCATCACCGCGTGGGTGAGGCTGCGCATGGCGGCGAAGCCCGGCGCCGAGACGCCGACCACCACCGGCACGGCGGCCCGGCGGATGATCTGCGTCGCCACCGCGACCGCTTCCTCCGCATCGAGCTTGGGCGCCTCGCCCATGATGCCGAGGATGGTCAGCCCATCCACGCCGCACTGGAGGTAGAAGTCCGTCATCCGGTCCACCGAAGCGCTATCCACCCGGCCGTCCGGGAGAAACGGCGTGGCGGCGATGGCGAAGACGCCGTTGGCGGTATGGTCAAGCTTCATAGGGCCGTCCTAATGAGGTTGCGTGCACGTTCATCGGGTGTAGTCGATACCGCAGTAAGCGCCGCCCTGGTGCTGCTCCACCACCGGGTCCGCGCTGGTCTTGCCCGCCAGCTCGGCGGTGAACCCGTCCGCGCTGTCCTGCGGCGCCCAACCCAGCGCCTGCCGGTCATCCTCGCGCCACCAAGTCATCCGCGCGTTGGCCGACGCTCCCCACACCACATGGCAGCCTTCCACCGACGCCAGCACACTGCGCTCCACCAGGCTCACCAGGTCGGCGTAGGACAGCCAGGTCGCCAGCATGCGCGCGTCCACCGGGGTCGCGGTGGCCGAGCCGATGCGCAGGAACACGCTGCTGACGCCGTGCTTGTCCCAATAAAGCCGGCCCATCAGCTCGCCATAGGCCTTCGACAGCCCGTAATAGCCGTCCGGCCGGAAGTCACAGTCTCCGTCCAGCGTTTCGCTGCGGCGGTGGAAGCCGACCGTGTGGTTGGAGGAGGCGAACACCATGCGGGCGCGCTCCCGCCGGGCCGCTTCGTAGACGTGGTAGAGGCCGCGGAGGTTGGGGCCGATCACAGTCTCGAACGGCTGCTCCACCGACATGCCGCCAAAATGCAGCACCGCGCCGCAGCCCTCGGCCTGGCGCAGGATGGCGGGCCCATCCTCCAGCTCGGCCGCCACGAAGCGGGCCTGCTCCGGCAACGGGTCGGGGAAGGGGACGCGGTCGGTCAGCCGCAGCGTCCATCCACGCGCGGCCAATTCCCGCGCCAAGACCCGGCCCAGCGCGCCCGACGCGCCGGTGAGCAGGACGGGCTTGCTCGGCGTGGTCATGGCGCCTTCCCGGACGCTGTCTTCCACGCCTCGTATCGCGCCCGGTTCTCCGCGTCCGGCGGATAGAGGCCCGGCAGCGCCGTGCCAGCCTCCACCTGCTGCATGATCCAGCCTTCCAGCCGCTCCTGCTCCACCGAAGCCTCGACCACCGCGCCCAGCAGCGCCTGCGGGATCACCACCGCGCCGTCATCGTCCACCACGATCACGTCGTCCGGGAACACCGCCACGCCGCCGCAGCCAACCGGCTCCCCCCAGCCGACGAAGGTCAGCCCGGCAACGGAAGGGGGTGCGGCCGCACCCTTGCACCAGACCGGCAAGTTCGTGCCCAGCACGCCCGCCACGTCCCGCACCACGCCGTCGGTGACCAGGGCGGCCACGCCGCGCCGGGCCATGCGGGCGCACAGGATGTCCCCGAAGATGCCAGCGTCTTCCACACCCATCGCCCCCACCACGGCGATGCACCCGGCCGGCATGGCCTCGATGGCGGCGCGGGTGGAGATGGGGGAGCTCCAGGACTCTGGGGTCGCCAAGTCCTCTCGGGCCGGCACGAAGCGCAGGGTAAAGGCGGGGCCGACCAGCCGGCTTTGCCCCGCCCGTAACGGCTTGGTGCCGCGCAGCCATACGTTGCGCAACCCTTTCTTCAGCAGCACGGTGGTGAGCGTGGCCGTGGAGATGGTGGTGAGCGTGGCCATCGTGGCTTGGTCAAGGCTCATGGAGGGGCTTCCTTGCTGGGCAGATCCTGCTGCGATAGCCGTGGCCCATCCCGGCAGGATGATTGCAGCACCCCTATCTCACCTTCGCCACGTGGGTGCAATTCATCAGCCTGCCGCCCGTGCCGCAAGGCTTGAGACCGCAACCGCACCGGTTTAGGATAAGCCTAAGTCGCGCGGTGCGGGGGGGAATGGGGTTTTTGCAGGTGCGGCGACCAGCGCGTGGGATGGGGCATGTTCTCACAGCGTTTTGCCTGCTGGTTTCGGCAGCCTGCTCCGATCCGAAAGCCATGCAGACCTTTGCCGCCATGGCGCCCGACCCGGCCATTGCCGCCGGGCTCGCACGGAGTTACGCCGCCCAACCCGCCTGGAGCCGTGCGCTGAACGGCGTTTGGGCGCCCGGCCCGGTGCTGCCGGCAGACGACCGGGCGGCGCAGGTGCAGGCCATCATCGGCATCGACAGCGCGATCCGGGCCTACATGCAGGCGCTCGGTGCCCTGGCGGCCGACGCTGCCGTGCCATCGGCCACCAGCGTTGCCGGGCTGAAAACCGGGCTTGCCGCGCTGCAGCAGTCCGAACCCACCCTGCTTTCGACCTCCGGCGTGGAGACGGTGACCAGCTTCGTCCAATTGGCGGCGGACCTTGCCGAGGACGGCTACCGCAGCGCCAAGCTGTCGCACGTGATCGGCGAGGCAAACGCGCCGTTCCAGCAGGCTTTGGATGTGCAAATCACCATCGTGCAACGCGGCATCTTGCCGTCGCTGGCGGAATACGCCCACGGCTACGAGGACGCGCAACCAAACCTCCGAACGGTCTCGCCGGTGCTGCGCTATGCCGTGAACCGGCTGCTTGCAGCCGACAACGCGGACGCGGCCAGCCAGATTGCGGCCGGCACCGCCTACGTGAAGGCGCTTGGGGCCATCAAGGCCGCCCATGCCGCGCTCTACGCCAACCGTAACCAGGTCCTCACCGCCGCCATGCTGATCCAAATCAAGGGGCCGGCGGAGGATGCGCTGCAAGCCTTCGCGGCCTTGCGGAGCGGCGGCGCGACGACGGTGCGCTGACAAAAGGGGTTGCCATGGGAGTAGCCGACACGTCCTTCGCCCTTGCCGACGCCTGCGACGCCCTGGCCAACGCCATCACGGACGCACGCAACGCGCCGCATTGGCTGGAAACGCCGGGGCAGGCCGCACTGCTCAACAGCAAAATTGCCACATTGCGCAGCCAGGCCGGCACGGCCCGAACCACAGGGGTGGCGGCCAGCCTGGAGAGCGCCGCCCCCTTGCTCACCAGCATCGGCCAGGCGGCTGCCCAGGCCAAGGCTGCGGCCGGCTTGCTGAAGCAAGTCAACGCAGTGATCACCCTGGCCGGCTCGCTGCTGTCACTGGCGGCGGCAGCGTCCGTAGGCGACATCTCACAGGTCGAACGTAGCGCCTCTGCAGTGTTTGCTGAAGCGGACGCGCTTGTCACCGGTGCGCCGCCACCCCCGCTCCCGACCTCGCCGGTCGCAGCGGCTGCCGTGACGGTCGCCAGACCTCAGCACAAAGCTGCCGCTCAGGCTGGTAGGAAGTCCGGCACCGAGAAGTAGCGCTCGCCCGTGTCGTAGTTGAAGCCCAGCACGCGCGCCCCGGCCTTCAGCTCCGGCAGCTTGCTGGCGATCGCGGCCAAGGTGGCGCCGGACGAAATGCCCACCAGCAGCCCCTCCTCCCGCGCTGATCGCCGGGCATACTCCTTCGCGTCGTCGGCACCCACCTGAATGACCCCATCCAGCAGGTCGGTGTGCAGGTTGGCGGGGACAAAGCCGGCGCCGATGCCCTGGATCGGGTGCGGCGAAGGGGCGCCGCCGGAGATCACCGGCGAGGCGGACGGCTCCACGGCAAACACCTGCAGGCCCGGCCAAAGCGGCTTCAGCACCTGGGCGCAGCCGGTAATGTGGCCGCCCGTGCCCACGCCGGTGATGATGGCGTCCAGCCCTTCCGGAAAGTCCGCCAGGATTTCCTGTGCGGTGGTCTGCACGTGAACGGCGATGTTGGCCGGGTTCTCGAACTGCTGCGGCATCCAGGCACCCGGCGTGGCCTCCACCAATGCTTGCGCGCGGGCGATGGCTGCCTTCATGCCGCCCTCGCGCGGCGTCAGTTCGAAGGTCGCGCCATAGGCCTGCATCAGCCGGCGCCGCTCGACCGACATCGACTCCGGCATCACCAGGATGATTTTGTAGCCCTTCACCGCGGCCACCATGGCCAGCCCCACGCCGGTGTTGCCGGAGGTGGGCTCGATGATGGTGCCGCCAGGTCGCAGCCGCCCATCCGCCTCGGCCGCTTCCACCATGGCCAGCGCAATGCGGTCTTTCACCGAACCGCCCGGGTTGCTCCGCTCGGACTTGACCCAGACCTCCGCGCCCGGAAACATCCGGCTGAGGCGGATATGCGGCGAGCGGCCGATCGTGTGGAGGACGCTGTCTGCTTTCATGGGCGTCATTGTCCCTTGATGAGGCATGTGCCCGGCGGGGAGCACGCCGGCAATCCCACGGTCTGCAAGCCTATATTCTTCCGCGCCAAAGGTGTCCAGCGTACGGCGAACGCGGCCCTTGCGCGCCGTGCGGTGGACATCCCGCCGCACCCCCGCCAATGTGGCCGCACAGGCAGCCAAGCCGAACCACAATGCGGAGAACGCCCCCTATGAAGCTGTTGCGCGTCGGCCCGGCCGGAGGAGAGAAGCCAGCCCTGCTGGATGCCCAAGGTAGCCTGCGGGATTTGTCGGCCCATGTGCCCGACATTGACGCGGACGCGCTGTCGCCGGCCGGCCTCGCCAAGCTGGCGGCGCTGGACCCCGCCAGCCTGCCCGCCATTGCCGGCGAACCGCGCATCGGCGCCTGCGTCGCCCGGCCCCTCAACTTCGTATGCATCGGCCTGAACTATGCCGACCACGCGGCGGAAGCCGGCATGCAGTTGCCGAAGGAGCCGATCATCTTCCTCAAGTCGCTCGGCGCCTATTGCGGCCCCTATGATGACGTCATGATCCCGCGCGGCTCGTCCAAGACTGATTGGGAAGTCGAGCTCGGCGTGGTGATCGGCACCAAAGCATCCTACGTCGCGGAACAGGACGCGATGGCACATGTGGCAGGCTATTGCGTGATCAACGACGTGAGCGAGCGCGAGTACCAACTCGAGCGCGGCGGCACCTGGGACAAGGGCAAAAGCTGCGACACCTTCGGCCCCACCGGCCCCTGGATGGTGACCGCCGACGAAGTACCCGACCCGCAGGCGCTGAAGCTATGGTGCGACGTGGACGGCCAGCGCATGCAAGATGGCACCACCAGCACCATGGTGTTCGATGTCCGCAAGCTCGTCAGCTATGTCAGCCATTTCATCACGCTGTATCCCGGCGACCTGATCGCCACCGGCACGCCGCCGGGCGTGGGCGCCGGCAAGAAGCCAACGCCAATTTTCCTGCGGGCTGGCCAGATGATGACGGCGGGTGTGGAGGGCCTTGGCGAGCAGAAGCAGCGTTTGGTCGAGGCCTGACTGAACTTAGAGCATCACCGCATCAGGTGTGGTCACCTGATCGGTAAAGATGCTCGCCAACACAAAGGCTAGACCATGCCGGCGAGCGGATGAGAGCCGGCCATGGTCTAGGTCTTGGTCTGCGGCATGCCGACCGGCACCACCGTCTGGACAATCGAGTTGTCCAGCGCCTCATAGCCGGCATAGTCGATCGTGGCATACAGTTCCTTGCGGGTCTGCATGCGGTCGACCAGGCGATGGGCGCCGCCATGCTCGCGGATGGAGGCATACAGCTCTTCCTGCGCGCGGGCGGCCACGCGCAGGCTGCTGACCGGCCAGATCACCATGCGGAAGCCCATGGCGGCAAACTCGTCGGCGGTGAAGAACGGCGTGCGGCCGAACTCGGTCATGTTGGCCAGCAACGGAACGCCCGGCATGCGCTCGGCAAAGGCGCGGAACATCTCGGCCGAGTGCAGCGCCTCGGGGAAGATGGCATCCGCGCCGGCCTGCACATACATCTGCGCACGCGCCACCGCGCCATCCAGCCCCTCGCTGGCCGCCGCGTCCGTGCGGGCGATGATGTAGAGGTGGCGGCGGGCGCGGGCGCAGGCGGCGACCTTGGCCGCCATGTCCTGCGCGCTCGCCAGCTTCTTGTCATTCAGGTGGCCGCATTTCTTGGGCAGGATCTGGTCCTCGATATGCACCGCGGCCGCACCGGCATCCTCAAACGCACGCACCATGGCCATGCAGTTCAGCGCCTCGCCATAGCCGGTGTCGCCGTCCACCAGCACCGGCAATTGCCCGGCGCGGCTGACTTGGCGGACGAAGAAGCACACCTCCTCCACCGTGATCACCCCGAGATCGGGCAAGCCCATCGAGGCCGTCATCGCCGCGCCGGAGAGGTAAAGCGCGGGAAAGCCCGCCTGCTTGGCCTGCAGCGCCGCCAATCCATTATGGGTGCCGGGAATGCGCACGATGCCGCCCCCATTCACCAGCGCGCGGAAGCGGTGTCCGGCCGGTTCGCTGGGTAGCTCGCTGCCGATGAGGTACGTCACCCCCGTTGCTCCAGCTTCACGAACGGCTGGTTCTCCGGCCCGGTGTAATTGGCGCTTGGGCGGATGATCTTGCCATCCACCCGCTGCTCCATCACATGCGCCGCCCAGCCCGAGGTGCGCGCGATCACGAACAAGGGCGTGAACATCGCGGTCGGCACCCGCATCTGGCGGTAGCTGACCGCGCTGAACCAGTCGAGATTGGCAAACATCCGCTTGGTTTCTGCCATCACCCGCTCGATCCGCTCGGCAATGTCGAACAGCACCGTGCTGCCCGCTTCAACAGAGAGGCGCCAGGCGACACTCTTGATGATGACGTTGCGCGGGTCGGACACGGTATAAACCGGGTGGCCGAAGCCGATCACCACCTCGCGCGCTTCGACCCGGCGCCGGATATCCGCTTCCGCCTCATCCGGGCTGCCGTAGCGCGTCTGCACCTCCAACGCTACTTCGTTGGCGCCGCCATGCTTGGGGCCGCGCAGTGCACCGATGCCCGCGGTGAGCGCGCTGTGCATATCCGACCCGGTGCCCGCCACCACGCGGCAGGTGAAGGTGCTGGCGTTGAATTCGTGCTCGGCATAGAGGTTGAGCGACGTGTGCATCGCCCGCACCCAGCTTTCGGGGGGCGCCGCGCCGTGCAGCAGGTGCAGGAAGTGGGCGGCGATGCTGTCGTCGTCGGTCTCCACCTCGATGCGGCGGCCGTTGCGCGACCAGTGCCACCAGTACAGCAGCGCCGAACCAAGGCTCGCCATTAGCGTGTCGGCAATGTCGCGGGCACCGGGCGCGTTGTGGTCCGGCGCTTCCGGCAGCACGCAACCCATCACGCTCACGGCGGTGCGCATCACATCCATCGGATGCGTCGCCGCCGGCAGCGCCTCCAGCGCCGTGCGCAGCGGCCCGGACAAGCCGCGCAGCACGCGTAGTTTGCTCCTATAGGCGCCCAGCTCGGCGACATTGGGGAACTTGCCGTGCACCAGCAGGTAGGCGATTTCCTCGAACTCGCATTGCTCGGCGATCTCGAGAATGTCGTAGCCGCGGTAATGCAGATCGTTGCCGGTGCGCCCCACGGTGCAGAGCGCGGTATTGCCCGCCGGCACGCCGGACAGCGCGACCGACTTCTTGGGCTTCGATAGAGGCTGAGCTGTGTCGTTCATTAGGACTATCCTTAGAAGATGCCGCCTGCTTCGTTGGCCGCCAGCGTGCCCGGTGGCAGGGCCAGGTGCAGCCCCAGCAGCTCGCTTGCCGACAGGGCGGGCAGACGCTGCACCAGGCTGAGAAACCGCTCGCTCTCCGCCGAGTCTAACACGCCCTCGGTCAGCGTCTTGAACTTGCGGATGTAATCGGCCCGCTGCCACGGGGTACGCCCCAGGCTGTGCGCGTTCGCCACCGCCAATTCGTCGGCAATCAGGCTGCCATCCGTCATGCGGATTTCGATCCGCCCGCCAAATGCTTTCACCGCCGGGTCGTCGGCATGGTAGCGCTCGGTCCAGCGCGGGTCCTCCACCGTGCGGATCTTGTGCCACAGCGCCACCGTGTCCAGCCGGCTCGCCCGCTCCGGCAGGTAGGAGCGCACGTGGTGCCATGCGCCGTCCTGCAACGCCACCGCCACGATGTACATGATCGAATGGTCGAGCGTTTCGCGGCTGGCCTTCGGGTCCATCTTCTGCGGATCATTGGCGCCAGTGCCGATCACGTAGTGGGTGTGGTGGCTGGTCTCAATCACGATCTCGGCCACGTCATCCCAGTTGCTGATGCGCTTTCCCATGGCGAAGGCGAGGTCGATCAGCGCCTGGCTCTGGTATTCCGCCGAGTGCTCCTTGGTGTAGGTGTCCAGGATGGCGCGCTTCGGTTCGCCCGGGGCTGGCAGCGGCACGGTGTAGTGGGCGGCCTTGCCGTCCAGCATCCAGGCGATCACGCTGTCCTCGCCTTCGTAGATCGGGCTTGGCGCCCCTTCGCCGAGCATGGCGCGGTCCACCGCCTCAATCGCGAGCTTGCCGGCATGGGATGGGGCAAAGGCCTTCCAGGAGCTGATCTCGCCTTTGCGGCTTTGCCGGGTCGCGGTGGTGACGTGCAACGCCTGCTGCACCGCCTGGTAGATCACCGGCGCCGGCAGCCCCAGCATGGCCCCGATCCCAGCGGCAACCGAGGGGCCGAGATGGGCAACATGGTCGATCTTGTGCTTATGCAGGCAGATCGCCCGCACCAGGTTCACCTGAATTTCGTATCCCGTGGCGATCCCCCGCACCAGCGCCGCCCCATCGCAGCCCCCTTGCTGCGCCACCGCCAGGATGGGCGGGATGTTGTCACCCGGATGGCTGTATTCCGCGGCCAGGAAGGTGTCGTGGTAATCCAGCTCCCGCACCGCCGTGCCGTTGGCCCAAGCCGCCCACTCCGCATGCACAAGCAACTCCGGCGCGCAACCGAACACGGTGGCACCCCCTGGCCGGGGATGGCGGATGGCCTGCGAGCGCGCGGCCGTCACCGGCTTGCGGTTGATCGCCGCCATCGCCACGGAAGCGTTGTCGATCATGCGGTTGATGATCATCTCGCTGACTGCCGCCTCAACCGGCACCGGGTCGGCAGCCACGCTGGCAATCTTCCAAGCCAACTGGTCGTCCCGGGCGAGGCGGTCCGCCTCCGGATGCACCGTCACCTCATGCTGGATCACGCCCCGGTCTCCTCGCTTGCTTTGGCCAACATTGCCATTCTTCCTCCGCTCTGTCAGGGTTGCGGCGTGCGCAAACGTGCCAATGCCTAAGGTAGCGCTTGCGAAGTCTGTTAAGCTCAACCTCATGACAACGCGGCGTGACCCTAAGGTTTTTGCCGGCGACCGGCTCCGCCGCCTGCGTTTGGGCCGCGGCATGGGGCAGGGTGCGCTGGCTCGCGAAACCGGCGTCTCGCCGAGCTACCTGAGCCAGATCGAGGCGGATCTGCGGCCGATCCCGGCGGCGCTGCGCAGCCGCATCGCCGCGGTGTTCGGCGTCGCCGCCAGCCATTTCGCCGCCGATGACGACGAACGCTTGGCCGCCAGCCTGCTTGAAGCCACGGCGGACCCGGTGTTCGGCGAGGGCCCGGTCTCGCTCGAGGAGGCTCGCGCCTGCGTGCGCGCCGCCCCAGCCGCGGCCGGGCGCTTCATCACCCTCTACCGCGCCTACCTGGCGCTGGACGAGCAGCTACAGACCCGGCGTGACCCTGGGCGCGATCATGCGCGCGGCCCCGAGCCGCCGACGCCGCATTTTGGCTATGACGAGGTGCGCGACTGGGTGCAATCGCACAACAACCACTTCGACGTGCTGGACCGCGCCGCCGAGCGCCTGGCCGAAGCACATGGCATGACCGGCCCCAGCTTGCGCGAAGACCTCGCCCGCTACCTGCGCGACCGCCACGGCATCACGGTCGTGGACGCCCCCGCCTTGCTGGCCCAGGGCACGGTCTGGCGCCTGCAGCGGGGCACCCGCACCCTGCTCCTGGCCGAAGAGGCGGCGTTGGCCAGCCGCAGCTTCTGGATGGCGCACGTGGTGGGCTTGCTGGACCAGCGCAGCGCCATCGCCGCCCTGGTACGGGGCTCGGGGCTGTCGAGCCCGGTGGCGCGGGCCCTGGCCCGGATCGGCCTGGCCAACTACTTCGCCGGCGCGCTGATGATGCCGTATGGCCGCTTCCTCGGCGAGGCCCAGGCGCTGCGCTACGACATCCAACGGCTGCAAAGCCGCTTCGGCGCCAGTTTCGAGCAGGTATGCCACCGGCTCAGCACCATGCAGCGGCCCGGCGCGGCAGGCATCCCGTTCTACCTGGTCAAAACCGACATCGCCGGCAACGTGCTCAAGCGCAGCAGCGCCACGCGGTTCAAGTTCGCCCGCTTTGGCGGCCCGTGCCCGCTCTGGAACGTCTATCGCACTTTCGCCCAGCCCGGCCGACTGCTGGTGCAGGTGGCACAGACGCCCGATGGCGTGTCCTATCTCAACATCGCGCGCACGGTCGGGCGGGACGGCGGCGCCTATCTCAGCCGCCCGCGCAACGTGGCCGTGGTGATCGGCTGCGAAACCGGCTACGCGGCGCAGACCGTCTATGCCGCCGGGCTGGATTTGCGCGACGACAGCATTGCCGAGCCGATCGGCCCCGGCTGCCGCGCCTGCGAGCGCACCGAGTGCCGCCACCGCGCCGTACCCCCCGCAAGCCAGACGCTGGACGTGGGAACGGTGGAGCGCGGCGTGGTTCCTTACCGGATCAGGGCCTAAGCCGTGAACGAGGCGCTCGCGCCCTGGCACAATTTCTACTCCCTGCTCGGCGAGGCATCCGCCACCTTGGTCGCCCTGCTGTTCGTGGCCGCCTCGGTCGGCACCGGCGTGTTCAGCCGCGACCGCCTCGGCGCATTGCGCATGTTCCTGTCCGCCAGCGTGGTGCATTTCAGCAGCGTGCTGGCGGTGAGCCTCGTCATCTTGGCGCCGATGCGGAGCTGGGGCGGGCTTGGCCTGGTCGTGCTCGCCTGTGGCCTTTACGGCTTGGGCTACACCGGCGTGGCCTGGCGCGCCGCCGCCCGCGACGGCATCATCGCCAAGATCGGCTTGGAGGACCGCGTCTGGTATGTGGCGATCCCAGCCGCCGCCTACCTGGCCGAAGCCGCCGACGGCGTGGCGGTTGCGTGCCGGGCGGGCTGGGCGTTCGCGGCCCTTGCCCTGGTCACGGCCACCCTGCTGTTCGCCGGCATCCACAATGCCTGGGACATCACCGTCTGGAGCACCACCCGCCAGCGCGAGTAGCCGAGCCGCGTAGAGCAGGGCATGTCCCCGGCGGGATTCGAACCCACGGCCCCAGGATTAGGAATCCTGTGCTCTATCCTGCTGAGCTACGGAGACATCCTGGTCCCCCATAGCGCAGCCTCGCGGTGGCGTCACCTGCTCCGGCTCTAGCGGGATCGCACGTGCGGGCGCACTCTACACACTTACCACCGTTGAGGGAGCGGCCGGGCCAGGCTCGGCCAGATGCGATGAGACCACCCGCTGCCCTGGCCGCTGACCCGGCCCTACATGCCAGCCTGCTGACGCTCGACAGCCACATCGACATTCCATGGCCGGACCCGCCCGATCCGTTCGGCACCACCACGCGCCGGGTCGATTTCGCCAAGATGGCGCGCGGCAGCCTGCGCGCCGGGTGTTTCGCCGCCTACGTGCCGCAGGGCCCCCGCACGCCAGAAGGCTGGCGCGGGGCCTGGCGCCGCGCCACCGACATGCTGACGGC
>CAXTNN010000061.1:0-15275 GCA_964245545.1 uncultured Acetobacteraceae bacterium
GGCGGCCCATGCGGCGGCCGCGGCCCGCCACGGCCCGCCGCGCCGTTGGAACCACCGGGTTTACGGGGAGGATGGGACATCCCACTGGTATAGCGGCCTGCGACGGCTCCCGCCATGGCCGGCGACAGCGTTGACAAGCCCGGCGGCGCGCCCTAGGTCCGCCTCCGCTGGAGGGGTGCCCGAGTGGCTAAAGGGGGCGGACTGTAAATCCGCTGCTGTAACGGCTACGTTGGTTCGAATCCAACCCCCTCCACCATCCGATGACGAAGGACCCGAAGGCTCTTGTCTGAGGTCAACGAGTTGCTTGGGAAAGCCATTCCTAGCGACTGGGCCGGAGAACACTGACGAAAACCTGAGTTAAAGTTTGCGCGCTCACTTTATGTCGGGCGCCACGTTTGGATTGCAGGCGGGGCTATGGTTCTCGCCGGCCTCAGCGTCGAGGACGGCGGGCTTATCGGTGCGGGCAGCTTTGTCACCCGTGGCGTGCCCGCCAGAGCGATAGCCGATGAGGCACAGCCGCATGGTCTCAGGTTGAAGCAAACCTCCGATTCAAGACTTATTAATAAGCCAGTTGTATTTAGAGGAGGCAACGAACAGAGGTTTAGGATGGTCAGCAGGCTGCCTGTAGCACAACAGTTTATGGTGTTGGCACTCCTGGGTATGGCTTTGACGGTTGCCGGGCTGGCTCTCGGTCTCAAACGCAGCCACGATATTGCTTATGAAGCTAAGCGTAGCGAAATCAGGCACGAGACGGAGGAGGGCGCCTCCATTATTCGGTCTTATATTGCGCGAGAACAAAGTGGCGCGATGACGAGAGCGGAGGCCCAGCAAGCGGCCTTGAACGCGGTCGGCGCCATCCGCTTCGAAGACGTGAACTACGTCGCCGTTACTGGATTTGATGGTGTTCTTCTTATGAGCGCAAATAAGAACATTATCGGGAACAACATCATCAATCTGCAGGATCCCGTCGGTCGCCCGTTTGTTCGCCAGGAACTGGCGATTGCCATGTCGGGCAAACCTGGCTTCAATGAATTTGTGTGGAAGAAAATAGGTGAGACGACGCCTAAGCTCAAGATAAACTACAACATTGGCATTCCTGAATGGCAGATGGATGTCAGCTCTGGCGACTTTGCCGATGATATCGATTCGACGCTTATGAAAGGTGTCGTCCAACTGCTGATGATATTTGCTCCCTTGTTTCTTGCTTACTTGGCCGTTGTGTATCACATGCATCGGGGCCTCTCTAAATTGCTTCGTTCGTTGCGGGATGCCATGACGAAGTTGGCCAAGGGTGATCTCGGGACCGAGGCTTTGCGGTGGAAGCGGCGCGACGAAATCGGTCAAATGGCGGACGCATACGAGACCTTCCGTCAGGTGGCTCACGACAAGGCGCAGTTGGAAGCTGAAACAGCCGAGGAGCGCCAGCGCGCGGATGACGAGCGCTCGGTACGGGACCAGGCCAAGGCAGCCGCCGCCGAACAGCAGGGCTGGGTGGTCGAGACGCTGGCCAGTGGTTTGCGGGCACTCTCGGAAGGTGACCTTACTGTCCGCCTGACAGATGCGTTCCCCGCCGACTATGACAAATTGCGGGCAGATTTTAACGTTGCAGTCGAAAATCTATGTAAGACGTTGCAAGTGATTGCCACGAACGCACTGGGAATCCAATCTGGTTCAGGCGAGATAACCGCGGCGGCAGACGATCTTGCCCGCCGGACAGAGCAGCAAGCAGCTAGCTTGGAACAGACCGCGGCGGCGCTCGACCAGATTACGGCCACGGTTCGGCAGACTGCAGAGGGCACCGACAACGCTCGTCGCGTCGTATCTACAGCGAGAAAAGAGGCAGAGACCTCCGGAAGCGTGGTGCTGGAGGCAGTCAAGGCGATGGATGCAATTGAGAAATCGTCCAGTGAAATTGGACAGATTATCGGCGTGATTGACGAGATTGCATTCCAAACCAATCTTCTGGCGTTGAATGCGGGCGTCGAGGCGGCCCGGGCCGGTGATGCTGGCCGAGGCTTTGCGGTGGTCGCCTCGGAGGTGCGGGCTTTGGCGCAGCGTTCGGCCGAGGCTGCCAAGGAGATCAAAAACCTCATTTCGATCTCCACCGGTCATGTGACCTCGGGCGTGAGACTGGTAAACGAGACCGGCGAGGCGTTAGGCCGTATTGTTATCCAAGTCGCCGAACTCAATGAGATGATCCTGAACATCGCTGGCTCCGCAACGGAGCAAGCTACCGGACTTAGCGAGGTCAACACTGCGGTCAATCAGATGGACCAGGTCATTCAACAGAACGCTGCCATGGTTGAACAAACAACGGCCGCCAGCCACTCGCTGGCTCAGGAGACTGAGCAGTTGTCAGTCCTGATAGGCCGCTTCCGAGTGATTGAAGGTGGTGAAGCCTCGCTTCATCATGAGTCTGGGGTAAGTAGGTCTTCCTCCTCAACGCCAAGCCAGCCGACCAAACGCGCAGGTTGAGGCCAGCCCAATCAGGGCAGCGGGTCGTCTGCGCTTGCCCTCTAAGCGTCTTTCAATCCACCTTCAAGGACGTTTAGCAGTATTCAAGGCTTGAATGACAACGCCGTTCAAACGAAAGCAAGATCTATTGAGAAAAGTTGTGTGCCAAAGACGGCAGCAAGCACGTGCGCTTTGAGGCTGTCCGGACTTGTACACTAAGCCTGGCGGGCCACGTGCAACATCTTCAGACTGACCTGCTATTGCCTCATCCCGAGATCAAACGCCTGGTCCGAGTGTTCCGTCACACCATGAACTTGCAAGCAATTGGAACCGTTGTTGCACCTCGTCAGTGATCGGCCAATGCGAGTGCCAGCATCCCGCGATCTAGACGCGTCATCCGGTTCACAGCGCGTTCACCTGACAGGCTGCGCAATGCATCCAGGGTCCTTTGCAGGACGCTGGTGACGAGTGCCGAACCTTCGATAACGCAGCCGTAGCTTGAACATATGCGATCAATCCGGCGCGTCGTCAGCAGGTGGCTGACCTCATCCTGCATAGGGGCGGTATCGATGCCCGCGAGCCATTCAAAACGATGGCGCAAGTGATGCAGAATCGCAGGGGTGGACAGGCCCGGGACGTCGGTCCTTACCACCTCAAGCGGGCCCGTCCGCGCTTGCGGCAACAGACCCCAACTGTCCGAGGCGAACAAGGTGCGGGAGCGGCTCTCGTAGAAGTGGTTCTTCGGCAGCACACGAAGCGTCGTCGGCAACACTTCGAGTCGGAGGCGACCGACCTGCAACACGTTGCCGGGCTGCAGCCAGGCAATGTCGGATTGAGCAATGCTGCGGATGTGCCCGGCCGTGCTGGTGGTGTCCACGCGCTCAAAGAAATCAAGCGGACTGATCACTCCGCCGCAATACACGGCGTTCAGGTCATACCGCTCCACGATCGCGGGTAGATTGCTGATCGCATCCGGTTCGCGACGGGTCATGATCGCGGCACGCTTCGGCACGCCCGCGAGGACGGCATCCAGCCCGTCACGGATGCTGTCCCAATGCGAGGCAAGCCCGGTGTCTATGATCAGCGCCGAACCTTGGGACACGAGCACGTAGCAAGGCACCGCAAGGGCACCCGCCAGCCCGGGGGCGATCCAGCTTGTGGAGCGGTTGGCGGGCACGCTGTCTGCAACTGCGAACACCGACCCAGGCACCAAGGCCGTGACCGCCGCCGTCATGCGGCGACGCGCCCGTCCTGCGCAGCAACGGTCGGGACCATGCCGTCCTTGATGCGCGGGAGCATCACGGCCGGCTGGTCGATGACGGCGCCATGGGCCGGCGCAATCATCCGCGGGTCCAGAAGCGCCAGCAACTCGTCGAGCTCGTCGAAGGTGACGCTCGCGTCGGTGTAGCGGGTCCATTGCAGGGCAAGCTCATTGATAATGCGCATCATTGCCGGACTGGGGACCGGCTGCTCGCTTGCGGTCAGGCCGCAATGGCCAGGAACATGGTGGTGGGTGGCAGAGAACCCGTCGGCCACGAACAGAATGCGATCCTTGGTGTCGAACCCCCACAGCGTCTCCTTCAGGTCGCACCAGATCGCCGGCACCACAACGAAGCGGCGATCACCCAAATCCACGAAGTCGCCGGGGTTTTTCTGCACGAAGCGGCCGGCGTGCTCGGGATAATAAAGCTCATAATCCCGCACGTCGCCGATGACCTGGGCGGACGGGTATTTATCCAGCCACTTCGGCAGCAAACCACAATGCGGATATTCCAGATGGGTGGTGAAGATGTAGCCCGGCTCCGCATCGCCCAGAAAGCCGTCGAACGCCCGCTCGATCTGGTCGGCATGCATCGGATGGCCGGTGTCAATGAGCACGGACGTGTGGCTGCCGCGAACCACGTAGTTGCTAAAATGTGAATGGACGCGCTCGCCGCCGACCGTCAATTCGATGCAACCGCCAGTCCATAGCACGTCCGGCGTCAGCAGCCTTGGTAGCTCCATCATAACCTCTTGGTCGTTGTTGCCAAAGCCCGCATGCAAAGCCAGCACGCCGGGGATTAGAGACTCGATCAGGTCATGGATAACGCCTTGCGGGCAAGCGCCGCGCCCAACCTTCTCACGATGTGGGACGCTCATCGGGGCCGGGCCGTTTGGTATGGGGCGGGCCGAGCGGCATGCCTCCACGCCGGGCAGCGCAGCACCCGCAGGCGTCCCGGTATCCGGCTTGGCTTTTCGGCCAGCGCCGCTGCGCTCGCATCCAGATAGGCGATCCAACGGCCAAATCGTGCAGCGACGTGGCCTCCGCCGCAATGCTGAGCGCCAACCAAGCGCGCGGCCGACATGGTCTCGGGCAATCGCGGCCCGGCCGAGCCCGGCCTATCGGGCTGGCGCAGGAGCTCGGTTGAGCAGCCGCCCCGCCAGGCGATGCGACCAAGTTCCGCGGGCACAGATGCCACGTGCTGCGGCACGGCGTCGTCCAGGGCCAGGGTGGCACGAGTGAACCTAATGCAAGCCGGGCTGAAGCCTTCATCCCGGGCTCTGCTTAGTAGCGGCGAACAGCTCGCGGCCGCTCACATTCTGGGAAAACACGTACTCCGCGACTTCTATGTCAGCCCGCTCGGCGCGAGCCGACCTATCACTCACCGAGCGGGATCCGGTCAACGGCGAGCGCGGCGCAAGCAAATCCCTGGGCTGCGCTGGGTGTCGACAGGCTGTCGCCCCAGCGGCCTTGGCACCAGAGAAAGGGCGTAGACCCCGGCACTGGACGCTCCCCGTGCTGCCTGGTTAGATGCCAGGCAGACTCCGTATCGGCAACGCGGCCGGACCGGTTCTTTGCTCATGTCGCGGCCGGAGGTTTGGCAACGATTTGGCGGCTCTGTATCATTGCCTGCCTTGCCTTGCCGGTCCTCGCCAACCCGCTTCACGGTAACGAGTTGGATGTGGGGCGCGCCGCGTCGGTCAGCGGCATGGACCCTGGCTTCCTGCGGGAGCCGGCGACCGTGGTGGACAACATCTTTGACACCTTGGTCGGCCGCAGCGCCGACATGAAGCTGGTGCCGGACCTGGCGCTCTCCTGGCAAGCGGTGGACGCGGCCACCTGGGAGTTCAAGTTGCGGCCCGGCGTCACCTTCCAAAACGGCGAGGCCTTTACCGCGGACGCCGTGAAGTTCTCGCTCGACCGCGTGCTTGACCCGGCAGCGCATTCCCCCACCGTCTCATACATCCGCACGATAGCCAGCGTTGAGGTGGTGGACCCGCTGACGGTCCGCATCCACACCAACGGTCCAGACCCGCTGCTGCCAACGCGGATGAGCCGCTACCCCGCCTATATCGTGCCCCCCGCCTACACCAAGCAGCTCGGCAACGAGGCGTTCGCACGCAAGCCAATCGGGACCGGCGCCTACCGGATGGCTGAATTCGTGCCGGATGACCACGTGACGCTCGAGGCCAATCCCACCTACTGGCGCGGCAAGCCGGCGATCGACCGGGTGGTTTGGCGGGCCATTCCGGAGCCCACCGCCAGGGTTGCGGCGCTGATGGCGGGTGAAGTGCAGTTGATCGAAAACGTGCCGGCAGCGTTGGCCCCGCAAATCGCTGCGACCTCCGATCTGCAGGTGCTGCAAGTCAACAACGGCGGGCTGATTATCTATTTAGGCCTGAAGTCGGCCGAAAAACCGCTGGACGATGTGCGCGTCCGCCAGGCGCTCTCGCTCGCCATCGACCGCAAGACGATTGTCGCTGCTCTGCTACGGGGGTTCGCCAGCCTTACCGGGACGCAGGTGAGCCCGTTCGACTTCGGCTATAAGGAGGAGCCTATTCCGGCCTTTGATCCCGCCAAAGCCCGCGCCCTGCTGGCCGAGGCCGGTTATCCGAACGGGTTCACCATCCGGATGCAGGCGCCGGGTCATTACCTAAGCAGCGCCGAAGTGGGCCAGGTGATTGCGCAGGAGTTCGCCGCCGTTGGCGTCACGGCGCAGTTGGAGGCGCCGGAGTGGTCCGTCTATGCCCAGCAGGTGCCGGCCGGGAAGCAGGCGCCGATCTACATGCTTGCCTGGGGTTCGACGCAAACGCTGGACGCGGATGCGGCCCTCTACCCGATCTTCCACAGCGGCGAGCCGTACTCGACCTTTTCCTCGCCGGAGATGGACAAGCTGCTGGATGCCACGCGCATCACAATCGACCCGCAGGCGCGCGCGGAGGATTTCGCTGCGGCGCAGGACTTGGCGGCCGCGCAGGTCCCGGTGCTGACGCTGTACCAGGAGGATGCGATCTACGGCAAAGCCAAGTCCCTCAGCTTCGCCGGCCGGCCCGATGCACGCATTCCGGTGTTTGACATGCGGGTTGGCAACTGAGGGCAGGGCGCAGCGCCGCCGGGCTTGATCTGCTGGCCGGCGCGGCGCTGCTGCTGGTCGTCACCGCGGCAGCGATGCTGGGCGGCGTGGTTTGGCACGCCGACCCGCTGCACAGCGCATTGCTCGCCACGATGCGGCCGCCGGGCAGCGAGGTGGGCGGCACGTTCTACCCGCTGGGCACCGACGCGACGGGCCGCGACATGCTAAGCCGGATTATCGCTGGCACGCGCTTGTCACTGGCCGTGGTGCTGGCGGCCGGTTTGGTCGGGTCATGCCTGGGCACGGGCCTGGGCCTTGTCGCCGGCTATTTGGGCGGCTTTGCCGACAGCGTGATCATGCGGCTGGTCGACATCCAACTCGCCATCCCGTTCATCCTGCTGATCTTGCTGCTGATGGCGGTGATCGGGCCTGGAATCCTCAACCTGGTGATCGTGCTGGGCGTCACCGGCTGGGCGGTCTACGCCCGCACCGCTCGGGCGCGAACCCTCGAAATCCGCGAACTCGAGTATGTGGAGGCGGCGCGGGCCATCGGCGGCCGCACCAGGCGTATCCTAAGCCACCACATCTTGCCCAACATCCTGCCGTCGCAGATCGTGTTGCTGACGCTCGACTTGCCGCGGCTGGTGGTGCTGGAGGCATCGGTGGGCTTCCTCGGCCTGGGCGTGCAGCCGCCGACGCCCACGCTGGGCAACCTGATCGGCGACGGCAGGTCCTTCCTGCTGGTGGCAAGTTGGATGGTGGTCTACCCGGGACTGGTGATTTCCGCCCTCGTGGTCGGCTTCAACCTGCTGGGGGACGGCCTGGTGCGGCGCATGGACCGGCGGGCCGGATGACCCGGTTCATCGCCCGCCGGGTCGGCGTGTCAGCCATCGTGTTGCTGGGCGTCTGCGCGATTGTATTCTTCGCGTTGTTCCTGACCGGCGACCCGGCGGCGCTGATGCTGCCGCCCACGGCCACCCGGGCCGACATCGCACAGTACCGCCACGCGATGGGCTTCGATGATCCGGTGATCGTCCAGTTCCTGCGCTATCTTGGCCACGTCGTCACCGGAAATTTCGGCCAGTCGCTGCGGTTCGGCCGTCCGGTGCTGGGGTTGGTGGCGGAGCGGCTGCCGGCAACGGCACTGCTCGCCGTCACCGCGCTGGCCTGGAGCACGCTGCTCGGGTTCGCACTCGGCATCGCCGCCGCCGTCGCCCGTGGCACCGCGCTCGACCTCGTGGTGCGCTTGCTGGCGCTGTCGGGACAGGCGATCCCGGTGTTCTGGCTCGGACTGCTGCTGCTGCTGGTGGTCGCGCTGCAATGGCGCTTGCTGCCGACCGGCGGCTATGGCGGGGTGAGCCACCTCATCCTCCCCGCGCTCAGCCTGGGAGCCTACTATATGAGCGCGGTGACCCGGCTGGTGCGCGTCAGCCTGATCGAGGCGCTGCAGCAAGATTACGTCCGCACCGCCCGTGCGAAAGGGCTCAGCGAGCGCCGGGTGGTGCTGGTGCATGCGCTTAGGAATGCCCTGATCCCGGTGCTGACGGTGCAGGCCCTCCAATTCGCCTCGCTGCTCGGCGGCGCGCTGGTGACGGAGATCATCTTCGCGTGGCCAGGCATCGGCCGGCTGGCGGTGCAGGCGATCCAGAACCGGGATTTCCCGCTGGTGCAAGCCACCGTGCTGCTCTCAGCCGTGGCCTTCGTGGTGGTCAACCTGCTGGTGGACCTGGCCTATGCTTGGCTCAACCCGCGGGTGCGGATTTGAGCGCGTTACGGCAGGCCAGCCTGAACCTGCTTGCGGAATGGACGCCGATCCGCTCGGTCGCCGGCGATGCGGCCAATCTACGACGCATGGCCGCCACGCTTGCGGCGTTCCTTCGGGAGCGCTTGGGCGCCGAGATGGTCGGCGGCCTGAAGGGTGACGCGCCGGTGGTGCATGCCCGTATCGATCGTGGCGCCCCCGTCACGCTGCTGCTGTATAACATGTATGACGTGATGCCTGCTGCAGAGCCCGGTTGGACAGTGCCGCCGTTTGCGGGAGGCATTGTCGCACGACCCAGCTTAGGCGAATGCTACGTCGCGCGGGGCGCAGAAAACAACAAAGGCCCGCTGGCTGGCATGCTGGTTGCCTTGGCGGCGTTGCTCACCGCGGACGCATTGAACGCCAACATCGAAATCGTGCTGGAGGGGGAGGAGGAGGGCGGCAGCGCGGCGCTACGCCGGTACCTGCTGGCGCCGGACACGCCGGTGCGCCCCTGCGGCGCTGCGCTGTTCCCCTCCTTTTGCGAGTATGGCGGCGGGCCGCCCCGGCTCTATCTCGGCACCAAGGGCATCGCGCATGGCCGCATCCGCGTGGCGGGTGGCGCACACGCTGGCCCACGCCGCGCGATCCATTCCAGCAACGCCCCATGGATCGCCAACCCAGCCTGGGCGCTGGTGCAGGCGCTGGCGCCGCTTCGGGACGGAAATTTGGGCCGGGCGCCGCTGCCCCCCGCGATGCGCCCCGTCTTGGACGCGCTCGCGGCTGGGTTCGACCCGGCGGCCGAACTCGCCTTCCGCGACACGTCCGCCTTTGCCATCCCTGGCGACGCCTCGGCGCTGCTGGAAGCCGTGCTCACCACCACGTCGCTCAACCTAAGCGCCGTGGCCACGGCGCCCACGGATGGCCGCGCCGTCATCCCCGCCGCCGCGGAAGCGCGGTTCGACCTGCGCGTTCCCCCGGGCGCCGACCCGCTTGCCATCCTGGCAGAGCTCCGGCTGGAAGCGGAGCTGGTGGTGGAAGACAGCTATCCCGGCCATCGCCTCGATGCCGTCCATCCTGCCGTGCAGGCCCTGGCGGGCTGCTACCGCGCCGCCGGCGTGGCGCCGCAGGTTTGGCCCTGGTCGGTCGGCGCCATGCCCTCCTATGCCTTTGCCCCCGTGGCGCCTTGCCTGCTGCTCGGCGGCCTGGGCCGGGGCGGCAATGCGCATGGCGTGGACGAGTTCGTGACGCTCGCCGGGCTCGACCGCTTTCTCGATTTCATGCTGGCCTGGCTCCCCGCCACGGCCGCCGCCCTCACCGCAGCCGGAGCCCCGTCATGACCCCAGAGGATTTCGCCCGCGTCGACCTCGGCTTCTTCCCCACACCGATAGAGAACCTCCACCGTATCGGCGCCAGCCTGGGCATCCGCCTGCGCATCAAGCGCGACGACTATTCCGGCTTCGGCGGCGGCGGCAATAAAGTGCGCAAGCTCGAGTTCCTGATGGCCGACGCCCTGGCGCAGCAGGCGGGCGTGCTGATCACCACCGGTGGGCACCAGTCCAACCACGCGCGCATGGTGGCCGCGGCGGCTTGCCGGTTCGGCATGCAATCCGTGCTGGTGCTGCGGGGCGATGCGCCAGCCGAATACCAGGGCAACCTGCTGCTCGACCGGCTGTTCAACGCGACGCTCGAGTTTCTCGACCCCACCGACTACTTCCACCTGATTGACGGGCGCATGGAAGCGCATGCCGAGGCGGCGCGGCAAGCGGGCAGGGTGCCCTACGTCATCCCGCTTGGCGGCGCCAACCCGCTCGGCGCGCTTGGCTATGTCCGGGCGGTGGAGGAAATGCGCACGCAAACCGAGCCGCCCCATGTGGTGCTCGCGCCGGTTGGTTCGGGCGGCACCTTGGCCGGGCTGCATGTTGGCGTCCGGCGCTATTGGCCCGGCACGAAGGTGGTTGGCATCAGCGTCAGCCGTGACAGCGCCTGGTTCCAGCAGCGCGTGGCGGCGATGGCTACCGAGTGCGCCGGCCTGCTCGGCTGGGACATGGCGTTCACCCCGGACGAGATTTGGGTCGAGGACGGGCATGTCGGGCCGGGATACGGCAAGCCCAGCCCGGGCGGCGTCGCGGCGATACGCCGGGCCGCTGGCGAAGAGGGCGTGCTGCTCGACCCGGTTTATACCGGCAAGGCGATGGACGGGCTGTTCAGCCTGGTCGGCATCGGCGCCATCCAGCCCGGCGCCGACGTGCTGTTCCTGCATTGCGGCGGCAGCCCGGCGCTGTATCCCTTCGCCCGCGCGCTGACCGAGAGCTGATGCACGCGCTGCCGCTGCGCTTCCTGAACGCCCAAGCGGTGCGGGAGGCGGGCGGGCTAGATGTGCTGGCCGCCATGGCCGATGTGCGGGACGCCTTGGCGCTGTGGCGCGCCGGTGATGCAGAGATGCCGGCCGAAGTCTCCGTGGCGCTCGGCGACGGTGTGCAATCACGCGCCTATGCGCTGGCGGCCCGCCTGGGCGGGGCGGTCGGCCTCGCGGGGGTGAAATGGACCGCGCACCGGCCGGCGCTGGCGGATGGCGCGCCCCCGATCGTGTCGCTCACCGCCGTGACCGACGCCGCCACCGGTTTGCCGGTCGGCATCGTGGAAAGTGCGCAACTGACGGCCACGCGCACGGCCGCCGTCTCGGCGCTGGCGCTGCAGCATGGCGCCAGCGGCCCGGTGCGCCGCGTCGCCGTGCTTGGCGCGGGCGTGCAGGCGGCGGCGCATCTGCGGATGCTTGCGGCGGTGTTCCCGGGGTTGGAGCGGGTGATGGTGTGGAACCGCACGCCGCACCGGGTTCCTGCCCTACTTGCGGCGGTGGAGGTGCCCTGGCCGGCCATGGCCGCAGACAGGATCGGGGATGCGGTCGCAGACGCCGACGCCATTCTGTGCTGCACGGCGGCGGCAGAGCCGATCCTCGGTGTCAACTGCGTCCGGCCGGGCCGTATGGTCGTGCAGGCCGGCTACCACGAGGTGAGCTTCGACGCGATCGCTGCGTCAGATACGGTGCTGGTTGATCTCTGGGGCGAGTTCCGGCTGAGCAGCGCCAAAAGCCTGTTCCAGATGCACCGGGCCGGCCGGTTCGCCGCCGACGGGGTTGCGGCCGACCTTCCCGCGCTGGTGCTGGATGGCTGGCGACCCCGCAGCCAAGCGAGCGTGTATTTCTCGAGCTTCGGACTCAACCTGTTCGACGTCGCGCTGGCCGGGCGCGTCCTGCGGCAGGCGGCGGCGCAAGGCCTCGGCACGGTGCTGCCGCTGGGCGCTTATACCAATCTTGATGCTGATCGGCAGGTGGTGGGCTGAAGCCCATCGGCAGGCTCAGCCTCTCCCAGCCTTGGCCGGCGAACCAGATTGGCTCGCCGGGCCAAGCAGGGCGTCGACGGCGGGGGAGCGGGCGAGGGAGCCGCGCATGAAGGCCTCGTGGTTGGCCTCGATGGTCCGCAGGTCGTAGAGATAGTTGACCATGATGCCATAGGCCTCGCCGATGCCGCGTTGGGCCACGTTGCCGAGCCAGTTGATCTGCTCCAACCGGGCACCGTTGCCGAGATGGAAGCGCGCCACCGGGTCGGCTGCGGAGGCGGCGCGGCTTGCCTGGGTGAGGTAGGCGGCACAGGCGCGCAGCAGCGGCTGCCGCAGCGCCTCGGCCAAGGCCGGCACCTCCCACCAGCCCTCGGTCTGCAGGGCGGCCTCCACAATGCTGCGGTCGCCCTCGCCTTCGGTATGGCCAGTTGCCCGCAACAGTGCGCTTCGCTCGGCGGCGCGGAGCAGATCGGGCGCAGCGCCGTCCGCGCTCAGGCGCTGGTCGAACCAGCGGCGGAACCCGGGGACGGGCGACAGTGTGGCAAATCGGGTCAGGCGCGGCAGCTCCGCCTTGAGCTCCTCCACCACCTGCTTGATGAGGAAATTGCCGAACGACACGCCGCGCAACCCGGCCTGGCAATTCGAGATCGAGTAGAAAATGGCGGTGTCGACCCGGTCCTCCTGCTCGCGTGCGGCGCCATCGTCGCTTTCCGGGGCCAGCAGGGGCTGCACGGCAGTCGCCAGCCCGTCATGCAGCGCCACTTCGACGAAGATCAGCGGCTCGTTGGGCAGCGCTGGATGGAAGAAGCCGAAGCAGCGGCGGTCGGGCGCGAGCCGGCGGCGCAAGTCATTCCAGCCGGCGATCTCGTGCACGGCCTCGTATTTGATCAGCTTTTCCAGCACCGCCGCCGGCGTCTGCCAGTCGATACGGCGCAGCTCCAGGAAGCCGCGGTTGAACCAGGAGGCAAGCAGGTGGCGCAGGTCGGAGTCGAGCGGCTTCAGCTCGGGATGCTCCCGCAGCAGCCCGAGCAGTTCCTTGCGGATTGCCACCAGGGCGGCGGTGCCCCCCGGCGCCATGTTCATCCGCCGCAGCAACTCCTGCCGCGGCGGCTCCACGGCTTCCGCAAGCGACCCGGCGGTTTGGGGATCGTCCGGCTGCGCCAAGTAGGCTTCGGCGGCGGCCCGCAACGCCGCCGGGTCAGGCAGGAATTCGGTGACGAGATAGCGCATGAAGGTCAGGCGGTCGTCCAGGCCGAGCTGCTGCAACACCGTATGCAGCTCTCGGGCGAGGGCGGCGCCGGAGGCTTCGCCGCGGCTCGACAGCAGGCTCCGGGCCAGCAGCCTGGCGCGCTCGACCCCCGGAACGGCGTCGTGCGGCATGGCGGCGTAAGGACGGCCGCGATCCGCAATCGAGGACCAGAGCCGATCCAGCCAGGACCGTGGGGCGGGCGGCGCATGAGCAACAGTCTGCTGCACGGGTCATCCTTTCGCACGAACTCGGCCAGTTATGCAGCCATTCTGGGGGCGATGCCCAGGCCTAGCGTCTAACCCATGGCCGTCACAGCTTCAGCAACGCACGGGCCAGCGCAATCACCCGGTGCGCCTCCGACCACAAGCCCAGGCTATGCAGCGCCTCGAATCGGACGAAATGGGCCGCCGTCACGTCATCGCCGGCCACCGGCGCGCCGCCCTGCCAGCGCCCGGCGAAATCCAGGATCGTGTAATGATACTGGGTGCGGCCGTCGCCGTCGCGATGGATGCTGTCGACATGGGCCACCAGCGCCAATGGGCCGCTCTCCAGCCCGGTTTCCTCGCGCAGCTCTCGCCGTGCGGCCGCCTCCGCCGTCTCACCCAGCTTCTGTGCGCCGCCGGGAATGCTCCACTGGCCCAAAGCGGGCGGGCGGCCACGGCGGACCAGCAGCACCGCGCCCGGGCGCAGCAAGACGGTGCCAATGCCGACAAGCGGCCGGTCTGGGTATTCTCGGCTGGTCATTGCGTCCAGGGGGTGCCGTGCACTGTGTCCGCCGCGCATACCGCGTCTGCGGCGGACGGGCTATGCAGTAGGACGCCTTGGCGGGCCCGCCGGTTGGCGCGATGCTGAAGGAATGCCATTGCATGACATTCTGACCAGCGCCATCAACGCGCAGTCGCGCCGCCTGATCCGCAAGCGCGCTCGGGCCCGTTACCAGTCCCGGATGCGCTCGCGCGAGCGGCTGTCCCATGTGTCGGTGCGCACCACGGCGCTGATCGTGGCGTCGGCGCTGTTCATGGAGCAGCTCGACGGCACGGTGCTGGCGACCGCGCTGCCCACCATGGCGCGCAGCTTCGGGGTCGAGCCGCTGGCGATGAACGTGGCGCTCACCGCCTACCTGCTGAGCCTGGCGGTGTTCATCCCGGCCAGCGGCAAGGTGGCGGACCGGTTCGGCACCCGCACGGTATTCCGCTCCGCCATTGCGCTGTTCACCCTGGGCTCGATCCTGTGCGGCATCTCGCAGGGGCTATGGGCGTTGGTGGCAGCGCGCATCCTGCAGGGCATCGGCGGCGCGATGATGGTGCCGGTCGGCCGGCTGGTGCTGCTGCGCTCGGTGGAGCGGAGCGAGCTGGTGACGGCGATGACCTGGCTGATGGTGCCGGCCACGATCGGCCCGGTGCTGGGGCCGCCGGTGGGCGGCTTCCTGGTCACGGCCCTGTCCTGGCGATGGATCTTCTACATCAATGTGCCGATCGGCGTGCTCGGGATGGTGCTGTCCACCCTCTACATCCGCGACATCAAGGAGGACGGCCGGGTCGATTTCGACGGTTGGGGGCTGCTGCTGTCCGGCGTGTCGCTGTCCTGCCTGATGTTCGGGCTGGAGATGGCGACCCGCGGCGCCACGTCGCCCGCGGTGTCGGCCGCGATCGTGACGGTGGGGCTGGTCAGCGGCTGGTTGTATCTGCGCCATAGCCGCCTTGTGGCGCAGCCGGTGCTGGACTTCTCGCTGATGCGGATCCCGACGTTCGGCCTGTCGGTGATCGGCGGCGGCCTAACCCGGATTGCCGCGGGCGCGGTGCCGTTCCTGCTGCCGATGATGCTGCAACTGGGCTTCGGCATGTCGGCGCTGCAAAGCGGGCTGATCACCTTTGCCAGCAGTGCGGGGGCGTTGCTGATGCGCGGGGTGGCGCAGCCGGTGCTGCGGCGCTTCGGCTTCCGCTCGGTGATGGTGTGGAACGGGCTCACCTCGACCGTGTTCCTGGCGGCGATTGCAAGCTTCCGGCCGTCCTGGCCGGTGTGGGAGATCTATGCCGTGCTGCTGACCGGCGGGTTTTTCCAGTCGCTGCAGTTCACCGCCTACAACACCATTGCCTACGCCGATATCGAACGGCCGCGGATGAGCTCGGCGACCAGCTTCTACACCACGTTCCAGCAG